>CAVFUV010000069.1:0-9728 GCA_963625735.1 bacterium | reverse complement strand
GTACAGTAAAACAACACATTTTTGCAATTGTGCGGTTAAACAACAATTTCGCGTTTTTTGTGGTTTATTCAAAATCAAAACAAAATTTACATTGCAAGTTGACAAAAATATCATTTTAGACTATACTTAAAATATCAATTATAAACAAAAGGAACATGAATATGGACTTCAAGGAATATCTTTCAAAAAAAAGAACAGCCGTTCCCACACCGGACGACGTTGTTGACGCAAACGGCGAATGCCACTTCGGTACATTTGACAAAGAGTTCAGGAACATGAATTTTCTCAATGTCAATCACCCGACAAAGCTGCCGAACATTTTCAACAAGTCCCGCCTTACTTTATGGGAGGCAACAGAGATTAACTTCGACAATGTCGTTCTGCTGACAGCCGTATGCGATATGGCTCTTTTCGGCACGGCACTCACAGTACTCTATGACAAGAGAACGAAAAAATGCACATCGTGGCAGGAAATGTTCCCCGCATCAAAAGCATGCATCTCCCCTAACCTCATAAATTCCGCCGAGACCATTTCAAAGGGCAAGAATGTACGACTGAGATATGTCAACAACTTCGAGCAGGGTCAGGCTATTGTATCGGGCTACGCCAACGACAAAAAGAGCGGAGCTATCGATTACAGAGTCAAGCTCACAAGAGTTTCAAAGCCCAGCATCGTTAATATTCCGTTCGGCGAAAACAGACCGCTCTATTCGCAGAAGGATCTGTTCTCGGTTGAAGGCTATCTTGAATATAACGGTGAACGTCATGTCGCGAACAAGATGACAACGGCAATCATTGACGACCACAGAGGATACTATCCCAGAAACGCCCACTATGACTGGGTTACAACGATGGGACGCCGTGAGTTTGACGGCAAGGAGCAGTATTTCGGCTTCAACCTCACACGCAACCAGTCGATAAACCAGGATGAGTTTAACGAGAATCTTATCTGGCTTGAGGGCGACTCAACGCTTCTGACACCTGTTGTCTTTAAGCATTGGGACAAGAATCTGTGGCACATAACAGACGCATACGGAATGGTTGACCTGCGTTTTGACATCGGCGATGAATTCCTGATGAAGGTTACTACGGGCATAATCAATATTGATTATCATATTACATTCGGTTCACTTAAGGGATTTGTATGCTCACCCGACGGAGACAGGTATGTGCTTGACGGCATGGTCGGGATTGGGGAAGACAAAACGCTGAAGTTCTGATAATAATCAGTGACCGGTGGCCGGTATCCGGTGACCGGTTGTTAAGGAAGTCCTGCGGACTTGGATTATATAGGCTTCGCAAAATTTAATTTTGATTTCTTTTTTATACCTCACTTTCGGGAACCGCTCGGGCTTAGGCTTCGGGCGGTTCTGTTTTGCCGAGAATAAAGCGAATGCGCATGCTTTTTTTAATTAACAATTAAGAATTAACAATTAACAATGCCGGAAGACACTGCGTGTCTTGGATTATAAGCTAACGCAAAATGAAAGTGTGTTAAGAAAATTTTGTTCTGTTTTCGTGTCGGTCTTATATAGTACACACACTGTATTTAGTAATACTGCATTTAAGTATATTGTCTTTATATGGGAGGTCGGTTTTGTCCATACTTGTATGGTCAATTCTGTCCGGGCTTGTGTGGTCATTTTGACCGGGTTTGTGACAATTGGCAATTAGCAATGAGCAATTGGCAATGAAACAAAATATTATTACAACATACACACTACATTATGTAATTAAATTGTATTTATATATTGTCTTTATATGTGTCGTCAATATTGACGATGCTTGTGTCGCCATATGTGACGATGCTTGTGTAGTCATTTTGGCGAGGCTTGTGTAGCAGGTTTGGCGAGGCTTACGTAGTCATTTTGGCGTGGCTTGCGTGAAATGGTAAATTAGCAGAAAAAAATCAGCACACAACCCGCATGCCGATTTCGGTTATCGTATTATCCCGTTAATTAAGGTTTTCAAAAAAACAACTTCGCGAGAGGCGAAGCAAACTCCACACTCCACTCTTCACACTCCACACTCGGAACAGCACTGTCAACTAAAAATCAGCACACCGGAGCCGCCGGCACAAGTCTGCCGAATATCCTGTAAAGCAAGCTCTTGAACATATCGATAATCTCTTTGAACACGGCGATAATGCCCGTCGCCTTCTGTGTCTGTTCACCCGTATCGGCGGATATTGTGAGGCTTGTGCTGTCGAAGCTCAGAAACTGCGGCAGGTCCTCGAATGTGTCAACGGTAGCCTGACCGTCATACTCGAAGAACTTATCGAAAAGCTCATCCATTGTGCCTTCAGCGTCCGCATGCTTAAGTCCTCTTATAAACCATGTGCGGTCGGGGTATCTGCACGTTGTGGCATCAATTCGCTTATCGGGAGATACTCTCTTAAGGTCGCTGTCTGCCAGCTGTTCATCCGTAAGAGTTGAATTATAATCCGATGTCGTTGCACCGAATGAAGTAAACTTAGAGTCAATTGTGCCGTCGCTCAGGTTCTTCCATGACTCAGTCGCCGGAATTGCACTGTATCCGTAACGGCATATTACATAGAAGTTTGTGTTTTCAGCCGCTTCGTCAAGAATATCCTCACGGTTTGCACGGACAAGCGTATTGTAATTATTTATCTTGTCTATCAGCTGTGTGCGGTCAACCGTGCTGTCTTTATAAACGGTATTGAACACATAATCCATCGCGTTGTCAATATACTCATCGGGAACCATTGACCAGATGCTCAGCCATCCGCCGAACAGAGGCACAATAGCTTCGCCGAGAATAGTCGGGCTGAGTTTTTCGATAAACGTATTGCCGAGCGAGCAGACCAAATCAAGAAGTCCGGCTTTGCTCAGAATATCAAATATGCCGTTCATGATTGTTTCACCCGTCTTGCCGTCAAAAACATACTCCATGTATGCACGGATAGCTTCACCGTCAAGGCTTATTTTGCCTGTCATAAGCTCGCCTGTGAAGGTCTCACCGTATACGGCTGTGGTGTTGTATACAACGGTGTTGAGCTTTGATGTGCCGTAAAGCTTTATGTACGCTGTGGTCACAACGCCGCCGAAGCTGTGACACTGAAGATTAACCTTCTTTGCGCCTGTGCATTCGAGAATATAATCTATGAAGTCGTTGAGCTGTGCCGCTGTCTCGATGGGGTCAAGACGCCAGTCATACTCAAACAGCTGCTCGGGATTTTCTTTGACTTCCTCTTTTGTGGGGTATTCAAAATATACGCCCGTGTTGCCCTGAGGGTTGCCGTTTTCGTCAAGAAACGCCGGCTCGAATATCTTTCTGACTATGGGGGCAAGCTGCGTGCCGAGTGTGTCCCAGTCTCTTGTAACCGCGAATTTCGCAAGATAGGGGATTGAATCCCTGACAGCCGTAAGAATTGTATCGGTCGTCGGCGGCCAGATAACATCGGAGCTTGTGTCGTCTTTGTCAAGATAAAGCTCCTGATAGCTGAAGCCGTGTACCTGAACTTCCGGGTAAACGGCAGTCTTTGTTTCATAGGCAAAGCCCACAACGGACAGCGACGCCGCAAGCATGGCGGTTGCCAGTATAACGGAAATAATCTTTTTCATGGATTTCTCCTCCTGTGTTTTGGTATCTATATTTTACTACATTCTGTTTTTTATGCAAGCATTATTTAATACAATTTTAACAAACAGCCCCACACTTAATCATATTGCACAACGCCGACAGCAAAAAAAATGGATATTATTGCATTTTTTCGCCTTGACAATACAAAAATAAAGTGGTAAAGTTATTTCATTAAATGCGATGACGCAGGACAAGTAGTTTTTCGTAACGTCTTCAGAGAGCATCCGTCCGCTGAAAGGATGTGTCGGAACGATAAATGAATACACCTGACCGAGCAGCGAGCCGAAAACACAAAAGTAGGTACAGCCGGGAGCGCCCGTTACAGCGATAGGGTATGAATGTACCCGATGAGGCCGCAGTCGTGAGGTTGCGGTAAACTGAGGTGGTACCGCGGAATTTGTTTCCGCCCTCTGATTTTTTCAGGGGGTGGATATTTTTTTAGCCCCCGAGAATTGAAAGGAAGACTTAAAATGCCAATCACCGAAATTCTTCAGAAAAACGCGGATTTTTACCCCAACGACGTTGCGTTGACCGAAATCAATCCGCAGGCAGACGACAAATCAAAGCTCACGTGGCGAGAGTATGCCCTTATCGAGTCAACACCCGGCAGGGCGTACAAAAGAGAGATTACCTGGAGCGTGTTCAACAAGATGAGCAACCGCTTCGCAAATCTTCTTCTGACACGCGGCATCAAAAAGGGCGACAAGGTTGCTATTCTCATGATGAACTGCCTCGAGTGGCTCCCCGCTTATTTCGGCATTCTCAAAGCCGGCGGTGTCGTTGTTCCGCTCAACTTCAGATACACAGCGGAAGAAATCAAATACTGCCTTAACAAGGCGGACTGCGACTACATTCTCTTCGGACCCGAATTTACAGGCAGAATAGAAGAGATTGTCGAACGTGTTCCGAGAATAAAAATGTGGCTCTATTCGGGTGAGGACTGCCCCACATTCGCAGACAGCTACGAAACACTCATAAACTACTGTTCATCAAAAGCGCCGACAATTCCGCTTACGGATGACGACGACGCGGCTATATACTTTTCATCGGGCACAACGGGATTTCCGAAAGCTATTCTTCATGCACACCGTTCACTCATGCACGCCGCAAGAACGGAGCAGGCACACCACTCGCAGACAAAGGACGACGTATTCCTCTGCATTCCGCCCCTCTATCACACGGGAGCAAAAATGCACTGGTTCGGTTCGTTCCTGGTCGGCGGCAGAGCGGTTCTGCTCAAGGGCGTAAAACCCGAGTGGATTATTCAGACCGTATCGGACGAAAAATGCTCCATAGTGTGGCTTCTTGTTCCGTGGGCACAGGATATTCTGGACGCCATCGACGCAGGCAAAATAGATCTGTCAGAATATGATTTATCCGCATGGCGTCTTATGCACATAGGCGCACAGCCCGTTCCGCCGAGCCTTATAAACAGATGGAAAAAATATTTCCCCAATCATCAGTATGACACAAACTACGGCTTAAGCGAGTCGATAGGCCCGGGGTGCGTTCACCTCGGTGTTGAAAATCCGCACAAGGTCGGCGCAATCGGCAAAGCGGGCTTCGGATGGAGCGTACGCATAGTCGACTCGAACAGAAACGACGTAAAGCAGGGCGAAGTCGGTGAGCTTGCGGTGTCAGGCCCCGGTGTCATGAAATGCTACTACAAAGACGAAGCCGCCACAAAAGAGGTCCTCGACAACGGCTGGCTTTACACCGGCGATATGGCAATGACAGATGAAGACGGCTTTATCTATCTTGTTGACCGCAAAAAGGATGTCATAATATCGGGCGGTGAAAATCTTTATCCCGTACAGATTGAGGACTTCATAAGAAAGCTTGACGCCGTAAAGGATGTCGCTGTCATAGGTCTTCCCGACAAGCGTCTGGGTGAAATCGCCGCCGCAATCATCGAAGTAAAAGAGGGCTACACTCTCACAGAAGAAGAAGTAAACGATCACTGCTTCGATCTTCCGAAATACAAGCGTCCGCGTAAGATAATTTTTGCGGACATTCCGAGAAACCCCACGGGCAAAATCGAAAAGCCCGTATTAAGAAAACGCTACAGGAGCGAGCATCTTGTGGCAATGCAGAACGAAATCGAGCGAAAGGATGACTGATTAATGAAAAAGCTTCTTTTGGGCAATGCCGCAATAGCCGAAGGCGCATACGAAGCCGGCGTAAAGGTTGTTTCATCGTATCCCGGCACTCCCAGCACCGAAATTACCGAGAGCATCGTAAAATATGAGGATGTCTATTGTGAATGGGCGCCCAACGAAAAGGTAGCGGCCGAGACCGCAATCGGTGCGTCAATTGCAGGTGCAAGAGCCATGACCTGCTGCAAGCACGTCGGACTTAACGTTATGGCTGACCCCGTATTTACAGTATCATACACAGGAGTAAACGGCGGACTTGTTATCTGTGTCGCAGACGACCCCGGAATGCACTCTTCACAGAACGAGCAGGACTCACGCCACTACGCCAAAGCTTCAAAAATAATGATGCTTGAGCCGTCCGACTCCTCCGAATGCAAGGAATTTACCAAAGCGGCTTTCAGGCTCAGCGAGCAGTTTGACACGCCCGTATTCATCAGACTCACAACAAGAGTTTCTCATTCGCAGAGCCTTGTTGAAATCGAAGAACCCGAAAAGGTCGAGCTTAAGGAGTACGTAAAAAATCCCGGCAAATATGTCATGATGCCCGCAAACGCCATAAAACAGCATGTTGTGGTTGAAGACAGAATTAAAAAGCTTAAAGAGTTTGCGGAGACAACAGCACTCAACACTGTCGAATACAATTCCGACGAAATCGGCATTATCACATCCGGCATTACATATATGTACGCCAAAGAAGCTCTGGGCGACAAGGCAAGCTATCTTAAAATCGGCATGCCCTATCCCCTGCCCGAAAAGCTTTTCAAGGACTTCGCATCAAAAGTCAAGAAAATATATGTTATAGAAGAGCTTGACCCCATTCTTGAAGAGCACTGCAAATCCCTCGGCATTGAGGTCATCGGCAAGGACGCATTCACCCTTCTCGGTGAATATTCCGTAAACATGATTAAAAAGGTCGTTCTCGGAGAGGACGCTCCCGACACGACGTCGACCGAGCCCATACCGGTTCGTCCGCCCGTCATGTGCCCCGGCTGCCCGCACAGAGGAACATTCTATGTGCTTAAAAAGCTCGGTCTCACCGTCAGCGGCGACATAGGATGCTACACTTTGGGTGCGGCGGCTCCCCTTCAGACAATAGATACCACCGTCTGCATGGGCGCTTCCGTTTCCGCTGCACACGGTATGGCAAAGGCAAGAGGCGCGGAGTTTAACAAAAAGCTTGTGTCCGTCATAGGCGACTCGACATTCATTCACTCCGGCATAACCGGACTTATCGACATAGTCTATAACAAGGGCGCAAACACCGTTATAATTCTCGATAACTCCATAACCGGCATGACAGGTCATCAGGACAACCCCACAACAGGCAAGACAATCAGAGGCGAAGCCACAAAGCAGATTGACCTTGAGCTTCTTTGCAAGGCAGTGGGCATTGACAGCGTACGAATTGCGGACCCGTTCGATGTAAAGAATTTCGAGCAGGTCGTAAAAGAGGAAGTCGCAAAGGACGAGCCGTCCGTTATTATCGCACAGCGTCCGTGCGCGCTTCTTAAGTCCGTCAAATACACCGGTCACTGCGTGATAACCGACAAGTGCCGCAACTGCAAGCAGTGCCTTAAAGCGGGCTGCCCGGCTATTTCCGCAAAGAACGGCAAACCGTTTATCGATATAACACAGTGCAACGGCTGTGAGCTTTGCACGCACATTTGCCCGTTTGACGCAATCGTAAAGGAGGGCTGACACATGGAGACAAAAAGCATTATGATAGTAGGCGTAGGCGGTCAGGGTACACTGCTCGCAAGCCGAATTTTAGGCAATGCCGTTATAAGCGAAGGCTACGACGTAAAGGTATCCGAGGTACACGGAATGAGCCAGAGAGGCGGCAGTGTTGTAACATATGTCCGCTACGGCGACAAGGTATATTCCCCCATTATCGACAAAGGCGGGGCGGATATAGTTCTGGCGTTCGAGGAGCTTGAAGCGTACAGAGCACTCCCCTATCTTAAAAAGGGCGGCAAGATTATAGTCAACACTCAGCAGACCGACCCCATGCCGGTTATAACGGGTGTCGCAAAATATCCCGAAAATATTATCGAAAAGCTCAAGGCCACAGGTGCCGAGATTATCGACAGAGACGCTCTTTCAATGGCTATTGAAGCCGGCAACATGAAGGCCGTTAACGTTGTTCTTATCGGCGTAATGGCAAAGAACACATCAATTGACAAAAGCGTATGGATTGACACCATCAAATCGACAGTCCCCGCAAAATTCCTCGATGTCAACCTTAAGGCATTTGAAATAGGATACAATTCATAAAGGAGTATATACATGAAACAGTTAAACCAGAAGACAGAATGTCTCACAGACTCCGTTATCCGCAGAATGACCCGTATTGCTCTTGAGTGCGGCGCGGTTAACCTTTCACAGGGCTTCCCGGATTTTGACCCGCCCAAGTTCATCATGGATCGTCTTGCCGAGGTTGCGACTGCAGGCCCTCACCAGTACACTCCCACATGGGGTGCGGCGAACTACCGTGCGGCGGTTGCCAAGAAAGTCGGCATGTTTATGGGGCTTCCCATCAATCCCGATGAAAACGTTCTTGCGACAGTCGGCAGCACCGAGGCCATGATGGCAACTCTTATGGCAATCACAAACCCCGGCGACAAGATTGTCATTTTCTCCCCCTATTTTGAGAACTATGCCGCACAGAGTGTATTTAACTCCGTTGAGCCGGTTTTCGTTCCGCTTAATCCCCCCGATTTCACATTTGACGCCGACAGACTTGAGGACGCTTTCAAGGATCCCAAGACAAAGGCAATGATTCTGTGCAACCCCTCCAACCCCTCCGGTCGTGTTTTCACAAAGGATGAGCTTCAGACAATTGCGGATCTCGCAATAAAATATGACGTGCTTATAATCACCGACGAAGTTTACGAGCATATCATATTCGAGCCACACAAGCACACATATATCGCTTCCCTGCCCGGAATGTGGGAGAGAACAATATGCTGTTCTTCACTCTCAAAGACATATTCAATCACCGGCTGGCGTCTGGGCTACATTGTAGCGGACAAGCCCCTTATGGACAGATGCAAGAAGGTTCATGACTTCTTGACGGTATGTGCTCCCTCACCCTTGCAGGAGGCCGTTATACCCGGACTTGAAGCTCCCATGAGCTACTATAAAGAGCTTCAGGAGCACTACACCCACATGAGAGACATTTTTGTCGGCGGTCTTAAAGACCTTGGCTTTAAGTACACCGAGCCGCAGGGATCATATTTCATGATGGTTGATATCTCAGACTTCTCAAAGGGCAAGAGCGATGTTGAGTTCTGCGAAGAGCTTGCAAGAAAGGTCGGCGTCGCGGCCGTTCCCGGTTCGAGCTTCTTCAAAGAGAATGTAAATCATCTCGCACGTTTCCACTTCGCAAAGAAGGATGAGACGCTGTATGAGGCTCTTAACAGACTGGCGGATATCAGGAAAAAGATGTAAGCGAAGTCAGCAAGGAGCAATGAAAAAGGGACCGGGAACCGGGGGTCTGGGGCCGGGGTGCTGAGGAAGACACTGCGTGTCTTGAATTGTAAAGCTTCGCGGATTGTAAGACTTTCGGAATATGCCAAATGCTCTGTTGATTGTTGCTGTAACGCTCCCGGCTTTTGCTTCTTGTGCAAAAAAGCGTAAATCTTAATAAAAAAATCGGCTTCGTGTTTTCAGACAAAATACGGAGCTGTTTTTTATGCAATTTACACTGCCGTTCACGCTTTAAGTCCTTGACAAAGCCATAACAAAATTTTATAATAATCGAAGACTTATAAAAACTATAAGATTTTTTTGTTCTTCACAGAAAATGTGTAAACAGAGAAAAAATAGGAGTATTTTTTTCGAGTATGTTGCAGTTATAACTTTGTATTGTATGTTTCCGCAGATAACCATGTTTATTATCAGGCTAATCATCTGCGAAGCCATATAATCCAAGACACGCAGTGTCTTCCTTCACCGGATACTGACCAC
>CAVFUV010000068.1:0-9953 GCA_963625735.1 bacterium | reverse complement strand
CTTCCTTGATGCCCCGGTCCCCGACCCCCGGCCCCCGACCCCTTTACATTGTCTCTTGCTGACTTTATACAATTTCCCGCAAAGCTCATATTATAAAAAACGGAGGATTTACTATGCCTAAGACAAAATTCCAGTCGGTAGTCTTTACCGCAATCACAGCATGGATCATGGTTTACATCATGACTCTTTACAACACCGTTCTCGCAATGGGTGAGTTCACAAACGCAACATTTCTGACGGCTCTTAAGGGAATGTGGGTTGAGTTTGTCATAATCGCTCTGTGCGCGTTCTTTATCTCAAGTCCCATCGCCAAAAAGCTCGCGTTCAAGGTTGTAAAGCCCACAGACAGACCGATTGCCATAATTTTCACAATTCAGCTTTTCACCGTTATCTGCCAGGTAGCTCTCGCAAGCATCCTCGGTGTGTATCACGGCTACGGCTTTACGGCACAGTTCATACCGAACTATCTTACGACCTATTGCAGAAACTTCGTAATGGCACTGCCCGTTCAGCTTATAATCGCAGGACCCATTGGGCGTGGACTCTTCAGGGCGATTTTCGTACACGATAAAAAGCCCGAAAAAGCCGACAAACCCGCAAAAGCAGAAGAAAATTAAAAAAAATCAAAAAAAACACTTGCAATTTCGATTTGGTTGATGTATACTTTAAAGGCACTCAGAAAGTGAATACATCGCGGGATAGAGCAGTTGGTAGCTCGTCGGGCTCATAACCCGGAGGTCGTTGGTTCAAGTCCTTCTCCCGCAACCAGTCAAGAGGTAGTCATCAAGATTACCTCTTTTTTTCGCTCTTCCGGGTTATGAGCACGACGAGCAGCTCGTTGGGACGAGGAAGTGCGTCGCTGCCGGTGGCAGATGAAGACGCACTTCCGAGGGGAGAAAACAGGGAGTATTGCGACGCGCTCCAAGCGAGCAAGACGACCATGTTTTCGACGGGCAAAGCAAGGCGTAGCCTTGCGAGATGTAACCCGGAGGTCGAAGGTTTACAGTCCTTCTCCCGCAACCAGTCAAGAGGTAGTCATCAAGATTACCTCTTTTTTTCGCTCTTCCGGGTTATGAGCACGACGAGCAGCTCGTTGGGACGAGGAAGTGCGTCGCTGCCGGTGGCAGATGAAGACGCACTTCCGAGGGGAGAAAACAGGGAGTATTGCGACGCGCTCCAAGCGAGCAAGACGACCATGTTTTTGACGGGCAAAGCAAGGCGTAGCCTTGCGAGATGTAACCCGGAGGTCGAAGGTTTGCAGTCCTTCTCCCGCAACCAGTGAAAAAAACACACTTAGCATTTTTGCTAAGTGTGTTTTTTTCAAATGAAGCACACCTTTGGTGCATGAAGTCGCCTTCGGCTATGATTTTTTTATTGCATTGATTTGCGAAGTATGTTATTATCCGTTTTGAAAGCAGGTGACAATATGCGTAATGATAAATTATCTGTTCAATCTATGGATTTTGCGATTTCTGTGGTAAAGCTTGTGAAAACCCTGAAAGAAAATAAAGAGCACGCAATTTCAAATCAAATCTGCAGAAGCGGAACAAGTATCGGAGCAAATATTCGTGAGGTTCAATATGCGCACGGAAAGGCGGATTTTATCGCAAAACTGCAAATAGCACTGAAAGAAGCAAACGAAACAGGATTTTGGTTAGAATTGCTTTTTAAAACAGATTATATAAATGAAAAGCAATTCAGAGAATTGGACGCAAGCTGCACCGGTTTGCGTGCAATGCTTGTTGCATCAATTAATACGGCAAAGAAAAACAACGAACAGTAAAAAATTTTCCGTTGTCTATCGACAGATATTATAACCGGCGGTGTTTCGTATTCACTCACTGTACCTGAAATTCCGACTTGTGACACCGTATTCATTATGCAGTTTAATGCAATAACGAAAAAACGGCTGCAATCAAGCAAAAAAACTGTCATTCAATATTTATCGATGAAGCCTTTGATAAAATTCGTCAGAGCTTTGAATACAGACTGAAAGCGTACGGTAATTCCCTTTTATAAACACTTTTCCAGACACATCAGCCTGACTCCCGATATTCCGTTGAAGGTGCTGTTCACCGTGCCGACCTCGGTGTATCCGAGCTTATGATAGAGGCTTCTTGCCGCTGTGTTTTTCTGCTGTGTGTCCATGTGCAGAATGCGGCAGTTATGATGCAGGGCGTAATTTTCATAAAACGCGACGAAGGCTTTTCCGAAGCCTTTTTTATTTTCGTCCGGGTCAACGACAAGAGCGTGAAGAACCATAATATCGCTGTCGTCCGCCTTATGCTCCCACGGTGCGTCCGCGTATTCCTTTACGGGGATTTGATTTATAATCGCCGCGGCGACAATGCGTCCGTCTGTCTCCATGACAAACAGATCCTGTCTTTTAAGTGCGTCCTCGGCTGTTTTTCGTGTGGGATAGACACCCCGAACCCATCCGATTGTCGTCAGTCCCTTTTCTTCGGCGTCGTGAATTTTTTCGTATATATTTTCAATGGCGTCAATATCCGGCCGATTAGCTTTTCGTATTTCCATTTTGCGGGCCTTTCGTTATTTCATTTTTATATGCTCGATTGTTTCTTTGACCTTGTCGGTTATTCTGACCGTGCCGACGCCGAATATCGATGTGTGCAGGGTGTTGTTTATGGGTTTCTGCCAGTATTCAGATATACCTTCTATACCGTTTGCCATGCCGAGAATCGAGCCTGCCGTGGCACCGTTGCAGTCGGTGTCAAAGCCCGTTTCGACAGCCATACATATTGATTTGCCGAAGTCGCCCTCGCCGTAAAGCAGAGAAGCTGTTACTATCATCGCATTCGGAATTGTATGACACCAACCGTAGCCCGTGTATTCATCAAAAAGAGAGTGAATATAGTCGAAGCATTCCGTTTTGGGTGTTCCCGAGCGGTGCATATCGATTACTTTTGAAACGGCTTCATACAGTCTTGATGTATAAGGAATCTGAGTGAGTCCCGACCGTATAATCTTTTCGGTGCTGCTTTCCACAGCGGCAGAGGCTATCATTGCGGAAATGAACATTTCACCGTAAATTCCGTTTTTTACATGGGAAATTGAAGCGTCTCGCCATGCCATTTCGGCGGCTTTCTCGGGATTTCCGGGATTTATGTAACCGAAATAGTCTCCTCTTATCTGTGCGCCTATCCATTCACGGTACGGATTTTTGCAAACGGCACTGTATGGCGGTCTATAACCGTTTGACAGGTTTCTGAAAGCCACTCTTTCGGCTGTGCAGTAGGCATTTCTGTTCTGACTGTCGAGCCATATTTCTGCGACATTGTCCGGCGTGAACTCTTTGCCGTATCTGTCAACTATAAGCTGAGCCAGAATGACATAATTTGTGTCATCATCCACAGGCATACCGTCAATTTCATCGGCATAAACGGTATGACGGAACGAAAATTTATACTTATCGCAGATTTCATCGGTCAGATCCGAGCGGTAAATATATCGATGAAGCGGGAAGTTGTCGGTTTCCCTCAGAAACGGAATAAGCTCATTCGTGCGTATTCCCTCAACTGTTTTGCCGAGCATGCAGCCGGCTATTCTGCCGACCCATGCACCGTGGATTTTGTCAAAGAGCGTGTCGGGTTTTACATCTCCCCTGATGGGGCTGCCCCTTAACAATGCTTTTATCCCGTCCGGGTCGGACGGCTCGTTATATTTATAATCCGGACGCGGCCGTGCATTTGAAACAATTTCAAAAATAACATCACCGAGTTTCTTTTTTATCTCATCCTTCGGAAGCTTTTCTATTTCATCAAAAAGAGGTTTATATTGCTCAATGTCAAGCCCTTCGTCTATACACTGTGTGTATTCCTCCGGGAGTGCGGAAGCGTAAAATTCCCAGTCGTGAACAGAAGAATAATCAGGTTTTATCGTATTCATGTTATTTCTCCGTTTTTTACCAGTATACCATATTGATTTATTTCCGTAAAGCGTAAAACGATTTTTTCGTGTGTGTTTTGTCTGTGTCGACAGAAATTTGCCGGACGGATTTGTCTGTGTATGTGTATGATTTTTTTGTGCCTGAAATTGTAAAATTTACAATATAAAGCTTCATTGTAGAAAATTATTTAAATTTTAATTGAATATGCTTGACATTCCGGTGAAATGTATGTTAGACTCATATTGCTGAATAACCCTTGCATCGTTTTACCTGTCCTACACAAAAATCTGCTGGAGGGCTTTACAATGACATCGGACACCTATAAAAAATATGTGGATTTTCGATTACCTTCGATTTTTCATCGGGGGGGGGCATTCGGTGTGCCGTGCCCTGTGGGGTTATCCTGTGAACAAAGCGGAAAAATTATACCGAAAACCGGATGAAGTGCGTCTTGTTTTCGGTTTTTGTTTTTACTATAAGAGAACGGTGGCGTTGGAAAAACAGATATTCCGCACAGGTTGCGCGAAATGCTAATCTGTGCTTATATTAAAAAAAGAGGATTTAAAGCGGAAACAGGGAGTGATATATAATAAATAAACAGAAAAATATGATCAGTACCGTTTTGTTGTCTGTTGTCCTTTTTGTCTGTCTTGGATTTGTCGCAATGGCAAGCGAAAAAACGCCGCCCGCCGTCAGCACAAAAGAAGACGGTATTGTAACCGACACAAAAGATCTTCTGTGTTCCGTATATCTCGCGAAGGATACGTGCCGGGATTGGGAGTTCACTGAAAATCAATCCGGAATTGATATGACAGATGAAGTGTATGAGTATCTTTCGGATAAAATAGAAATTCACAATTACGTGATAAAGAATACAAACGCCGAAAAAACCGATTACAAGGTCGGCTGCCGTTTGCTTGAAAAAACCGAAACGGATGACCGGAACATTACAATGAAATTCTGTGTTTCTGCGGCATTTAAATATGCGAATATCGAGGTTGACCCGTATTCCGAATATACGGAAGAGGTAACCGTTGTTTACGACAGCCGAGAACAGAAGATTACATCTGTGACAGCTCCGGAGGATTACTATGATGTCACAATGGAATCATACGCCAAAGAAAGCGATACTCAAAAATCGGTCTCAAAGAAAACGAGGCTGAAAAATTCCATTGATAATGTAACACTGAAAGAAAATTCCGTTGTACCGAATATAAATAATGCAAAAACCGGACAACAGTATCCGGACAGTGCTTCCGTTGTGTCATATGCCGCAGGCAACTACAATAAAACAAATCCGTCCTCTGGGAAAACCGGCGTTTCATATTACGATTTTGCAACAATATCCGGCTCATATGATTGCACGAACTTTGTGTCACATGCGTTGCTCGCAGGCGGGGCGAAAATGAAATACACATCAAACGGATGGTATTATACATCGTTATCAAGCAGAGCACCCGCATGGTCAAGCGTAGGGTCACTGAGGAGTTATATCTCTTCAAATACAACGCTGAATACACTCGGCGGTACGATTAGTTTATATAACGAATCAAAAAAAACAAACGGCACAGGTTGTGTGAAATGCCGACCTGTGCCGAAAACAGAAAAAAACGTAATCGGCGGCTTCGTGTAAAAAACGGGGCCGCCGATAAAAATTATTGACAGAGAACATAAAAACGGTGTAATCTGTTCTTAAAGATAAATTATCGGGGAGAGAAACGCAATGGAAAAAGAAAAAATATTACTTGATACAGATATAGGTTCGGACATAGACGACAGCGTGGCACTCGCGTATCTGCTGATGCAGAAAAATTGCGACCTGCTCGGCATAACGACGGTGTCGGGCGAAGCCGAAAAGCGTGCGATGATGGCAAGCGCGATGCTGTATGCGGCAGGAAAAGAGAACGTACCCGTTTTTCCGGGGCTGTCAATGCCCACTCTGACAAAATCAAAACAGCCGACGGCACAGCAGTGGGAACGTGTCAGAAATTGGAAGCATGACGAGATTTTCAGGGCAAATGAGTATCTTGAGTTTATGCGTGATACAATAACGAAAAATCCCGGGGAAGTTACGCTTCTTGCAATCGGACCGATGACAAATGTCGGTCTGCTTTTTGCGGCGTATCCCGAAGTGCCGACCTTGCTTAAACGCCTTGTTCTGATGAACGGAATGTTCTACGGCGACACAAACGAGTGGAATTCGGCGAACGACCCGTACGCGAGTGCGTTTGTTTATCACGGCAAAGCACCCGTACACCGCAGTGTGGGACTTGATGTCACAATGCAGGTACAGATGGACGCAGACGAAGTCAGACAAAGATTTACACATCCCGTGCTGAAGCCGGTGCTTGATTTTGCCTCGGTGTGGTTTGCGCATACCAAAAGAATTGTGTTCCATGACCCCCTGGCGGCGGCGACGATATTCGATGAAGGCATATGCGGATTTGAACGGGGCAATGTGAATGTTGAGCTGTTCGATAAAGATAAATTGGGGGTAACGCATTTTACGCCCGATGAAAACGGAGCGCATGAGGTGGCGAAGACGGTGGATAAGGGGAGATTTTTTGAACACTGGTTTAGTGTGTTTGATAATTAGCAATTAGCAGTTAGCCAATGGAAGGGACCGGGGGGGGTCAGGGGCCGGGGGGCCGGAGGCTTCGCAAGATGTGAGCTTTTACATAATCGACAATTTGCATTTAGAAATGAGCAATGGGGCGAGCGTAAGGAGCCCGAGCCAAGGACGAGGGCGAGACGCGAGCAGGGCGAGCGTAAGGCGGCGAGCATCGCAGACAAAAATCATTCGGTGAATGATTTTTGGTGCAGCGACAGATGAGGACCGGCAGCAGCGGTCCGACAACCGAAAATGCGAGCCGCACGCCCCGAGTGAGCTGAATTTGTTCAGCCGCACCCCGATGCGGCTTAACAAATGAAAGCGAACGAAGGGTGCCGCCCGGAGGCGGTATCCGGCTGTACGGCAAAAAAGTTGACATTTTTTCGAAAAGCCAACCGACCGCACAGGCGGGTGCCCCGACGGGCGGCAGAGCCAGCCGGTACGGCAAAAGTCCCGCGACGAAAAACAAGCCCACATATTGCGAAGCTATACAATCTAAGACATGCAGTGTCTTCCTTCACTGCTCCTTGCTCCTTGCTCCTTGCTCACTCGGATTATATATCCACGGTTGTCATTTCCGCCTTGTTTCTTCATTTTCCACCAAAATTTTCAAAAAAACTCAAAAAAACTTCTTGACAATCGGGAAATTAAGAGTATAATTGCAATATAAAATTTAATATTTGTTTGCATTCAAGTGTTTATTTGATGATTGACGGGGTCAAGTACCCCCTTAAGGCATCGGTAGACGCTTTTTTTATTTATTTTCACGGGAGGTGAGTGCATGAAAACGTTTTTGCTTGTCAGCAGTTCCGTAAAATTTTTCGGGCAGATAAAGTCCGTTGCGGATTTTTCGGACTGCGAGCTTCTGCGTGCCACAGGCATGAACGAGGCAAAGAAATATCTGCTTGTCGGCGGAGTTGAGGCGGCTGTGATAAACTGTCCTCTCTCGGACGGTTTCGGCTTCGATACCGCTGTGTCGCTTGCGGAAAGCTACGGCATAAGCATCCTGCTGTTTGTCAAAAACGATCTGGCACAGTCCGTCAAGGAGAAAATCGGAGACAATCCGAATGTGACCGTTATTTCAAAACCGGCAGACGGCGAGACCGTAAAGGCGGCTGTTAATGCACTCAAAGAAAATCTTCCGCAAAATTCCCCGGTGAAAAAAGATGAGTCCGATACTGCACTCGCGGAGCTGAAGCTTATCTCACGTGCCAAAATTCTCCTCATGCGGCAGTTTTCGATGAATGAAGCACAGGCACACAGATACCTCGAAAAACGCGCGATGGATACGGGGCGGACAAAAAAGGCGATTGCTCAGGGAATAATTACGGCGTACAGAAACTGAAAACAGTTAGCAATTAGCAATAGGACGAGGGACCGGGGACCGGGGGTCGGGGCCGGGGAAGCTTCGCACACCTGTAAGTGTGGAGTTGGTTTTCGTAAAACCGTTCCCGGATATTGCGAAGCTCTATAAATTCAAGACACGCAGTGTCTTCCTCTGTCACTGGATACTGACCACTGAATACTGGACACTTGAACATGGTACATAGCACATTGTTAATTGTTAATTATTTATTGCAGCTGACAGAATTAAAGGATGGTGTTATATATGACAAAGTACATTTTTGTAACAGGCGGCGTTGTCTCGGGCCTCGGCAAGGGCATAACGGCGGCATCTCTCGGCAGACTGCTGAAGTCGAGAGGACTCAAGGTGGCGGCACAGAAGCTCGACCCCTACATTAACGTTGACCCGGGCACAATGAGCCCGTATCAGCACGGCGAGGTTTTTGTTACCGAAGACGGTGCGGAGACAGATCTCGATCTCGGTCACTATGAGCGTTTTATCGACGAAAACCTCAACAAGTATTCCAACCTTACGACCGGCAAGGTTTACTGGAACGTTCTCAACAAAGAGCGTCGCGGTGAGTACCTCGGTTCAACCGTGCAGGTCATTCCGCACATAACGGACGAAATTAAGAGCTTTATTTACTCCGTCGGTCAGAAGACAAACGCCGATGTTGTTATTACCGAAATAGGCGGCACAACGGGTGACATTGAGAGTGAGCCGTTTATCGAGGCTATCCGTCAGGTCGGCAGAGAGGTCGGCAAAGAAAATTCACTGTATATTCACGTGACACTTGTTCCGTTTTTGAGCGGTTCGGACGAGCATAAGACCAAGCCCACACAGCACTCCGTAAAGGAGCTTCAGGGCAAGGGAATCAATCCCGATATTGTCGTTCTTCGCTGTGACAGACATCTTGAGCCGTCCATATTCAAGAAAATCGCCATGTTCTGCAACGTAAAAGAGGACTGCGTCATAGAGAACATCACCCTGCCGGTACTCTATGAAGCGCCGCTTATGCTTGAGGAGCACGACTTTTCACTCATCGTCTGCCGTGAGCTGGGGCTGTGGACAAGAGCGCCCGAGCTTGGCGAGTGGAGAGCGCTTGTCGACAGAATTAAGGGTCTCGAAAAAGAGATTACAATCGGCATTGTCGGCAAATATGTTCAGCTTCACGATGCGTATCTGTCCGTTGCCGAGGCTCTTCATCATGCGGGATACGAGAATAACTGCAAGGTCAATATCGCGTGGATTGACTCCGAAGGAGTTACCAAAGCGAATGTAGCCGAAAAGCTCAAGGGCCTTGCCGGTGTAATTGTCCCGGGCGGTTTCGGAAACAGAGGAATTGAGGGCAAGATAGAGACTGCCCGTTATTGCCGTGAAAATGACCTGCCGTATCTCGGTATCTGCCTCGGAATGCAGATTGCCGTTATTGAGTTTGCACGCTCGGTTTTAGGCTGGAAGGACGCGAACTCCGGCGAGTTCGACCCCGATTCAAAGCATAAGGTTATAGATTTCCTTCCCGATCAAAGTGACGAGATAAACAAGGGCGGCACGCTTCGCCTCGGTGCTTATCCGTGCAAGACGGTCGAGGGCACGCTTATGCGCAAGTGCTACGGCACCGAAATGATAAGCGAACGTCACCGCCACAGATACGAATTCAACAACGACTTCAGAGACGAGCTTATAAAAGCCGGACTTACCGTAAGCGGTATGTCACCGGATGAGAGAATTGTGGAAACCGTCGAAATCAAGGAAAACCGCTTCTTTGTCGGCGTGCAGTTCCACCCCGAATTTAAGTCCCGCCCCAATAAGGCGCATCCGCTGTTCTCGGGACTTATCAAGGCGGCGCTGAATAATTGACAATTAACAATTAAGAATTAACAATTTCGGAAGTCCTGCGGACTTGATTTATACAGCTTCGCACAGCCATACCGACAACATAATAAAAACCAAAATAAGCCGCAGAGTCTGTTGTTGCTCTGCGGCTTTTCTTTCGATAAAATACGGAGTTGCGATTTTTTCACCGACTTTTGCGAATACTCAAATTCCATAATAATCTTATTCCTTGCAAAGCCGACTCCACACTCCAC
>CAVFUV010000067.1:0-10281 GCA_963625735.1 bacterium | reverse complement strand
ATGTTATTCCGATATCGCCCCAGGTGATGATTTCCGTTGTCGAAGAATGTGCGAGGGGCTGTAAAAAGAAATAAGCATTGTAATGCCACAGTGTAATTGACGAATCGAATAAAAAAGACAGTGCATATGCGATAACAACCGGAATAATCATGGCGATATACTGATTTTTGAAATTGAATATCATATGTATGTTCGTGTATATCACCGACAGCAGTGCAAGTATCAATGCATACAGAACGCAAAACACAACACACATAACAAACGGATCTATATCATACAATGTCCGGGCAAATGAGCCTTCTTTCGGAATATAGAATTTATATTGATCGTTTAGCGGAACATCACTCGGAAACAGTGCATATGTAAGACAGACATTAGCTGTCAGTGAAACAGCGAACAACAGAAAAGTATATACAAAAACGGCGATATTTTTTGACAGATAGTATTTGCTCTTACTGTTACGGTAAATTTTGTATACTTCAACAGAGCTGTGTCGCTCTTGATAATAGTTGACAGTTACTATAAACATCGGAGCAATCCAGAAGAGGATATTAAAAACGGCAGCTCCCCATCCGCTCGGGTTTATCAACAGCCAATATTGAAAGGGATTAACTCCCAGTGCTTCAATGTAGTAATCATAGTCTGTTATTACCGATATAAAAGAGGAAAGTGAATCGCCGATTGAAATTGCAAATATAATTGATGAAACGATAATAAGAAACTTGTTTTTAAGAAGATTTTTGATGTCGGATTTGAAATACATGCGGGTCACCCTATAAGAAAATCGGCTGTTTGAATAGCCGATTAACAGTTAAAAATTATATCAGTTCGGAGTCCATGTTCCTGAAACTCTCGGGGTTGCAGTGGTTTTGACCGGATTTTTCAGATTCAGAATAACATTTTTTCCGGCTGCCGGAACTTCATCATAACCTACATTCGTTGTTACATTAATTCCAACTTGTTGACTTGATTTTGAATAATTTGTACCTCCCGGTTTTTCCGCCCAAACGCAAACAGAGGTGTATCCGGAGCTTATGCTTTTTATTTTAACTGTGAAATGTTTGTATGATGTTGAAGAATTTGATCGCGCAACAGTGCTGACTTCCGTTGCTCCCTGATTTTTCGGCAGAACAGCATTGAAATTATCCCATGCAACCGCTGCGAAAACCGTGAAACTTAAAGACATAATAACTACCAAAACAAGTGAAACAATAATGATCGGTTTAGTTCTTGATTTCATATTTTATTTCTTCCTTTCGTTGTGGTTTAGTCTTTACAATTGTAAGTATAGCATAAAAACAATGAATGTCAATTTGAAAAATTATACAAACTTTACATATGGAAATTGGTTGGTTTGCTATGCGGTTTTTTTGTTTTAATAAAGATTATTGATTGTTGATTAAACCGAGGCTGAACAAGAGCTGTGAAGTGCATTATTTATGCTCGTCAGATGACCTTATGCGTAACGGGAACATAACCGACAATGTTTTTCCGTATTTGTTTTCAGGAAATACTTGAAAAAAGCTGAAATCGGGAGTATAATAAAGGCATATACTGAGATAATTCGTGCCAATTTCCACTTTTTTTCATATCCTATTTTTCTATATATGCAAATAACCTGAGGTTGGTAATTTATTAGGGGGTTTTTCTTTGGGCGGCGATCTGCACTGTCACACACGCCTTTCCGACGGATCTGTCGGACTTGAGGATATTATTACACTTGCGCATAATTGCAAGATTGAGACTATTGCCATAACAGACCACGACTGTCTTGCAGGCACAATAAGAGCAAAGCTTATAGGCGAACGCAACGGAGTAGAGGTTATTCCGGGCGTTGAGCTTTCCGCTATCGACACCGAGACGGGTAAGGATGTCCATATCCTTTGCTATCTTCCGGAATTCCCGGACAGACTTGAGGGGCTCTGCCGCAAAAATTCCACAGCGAGAAAAAGAGCGGCACAGTTTATGATGATAAAGGCGGCGGGGCGTTATCCCGTGTCAACCGAGCTTATCCGCAAGTGCGCGGCAGGCTCCACATGCCTTTTTAAACAGCATATAATGCACGCGCTTATGGAGAGCGGCATCTCGGGCGGAATTTATTCCGAAATTCACGATGATCTTTTCTCTCCCAACAGCGAGAACAATATACTTGTAAGACCGCAGTTTGCGTCCGTTGATGAGGTTCTGACCGAAATTCACGCCGCGAACGGTATTGCCGTGCTTGCCCATCCCGCTCTCTATGACAATTTTGATCTGCTCGAAAGAAAGGTTGAGGAGTTTGACGGGGTTGAAGTCTGGCATCCCACGGCGGACGAAGAGACCGTTGACAGACTTCTCAAGTTTGCGAAAAAGCACAAGCTTCTGACTACGGGCGGCAGTGACTTCCACGGAATGTACGGCAGACAGGCCATGACGCTCGGCAAATATGTCACACCCGCCGCACAGCTTAAAGAGCTCAAATGCTATCTGTCACGCAAAAAACGCCGTGAGAAAAAAGAAGCGGAAGAAGCAAAAAACGCCGAAAACGAATAATTCAGGCGAAAGCCTCCGATAATTAATAATTAACAATTAATAATTAACAATGAAGGAAGGCACTGTGTGCCTTGGATTTATAATGCTTCGCAAACTGTGACACTTTTGTGACAATGTAAGCTTTGATGTTTGCGAAGATTATTAAATCATGTATGAAGTTTTTTGGTTCAGTGGAATGTATTATATGCTGCACCGAATAAATTCTGACATGCAGAATTGTACCTTGCCTTTACTGTTTTTTGGAAAGCCTCGCGAAGCTACATAATCCAAGGCACGCAGTGCCTTCCTTGGTTACTGACCACCGGATACCGGATACTGACCCTCCCCGGCCCCCGGCCCCTGACACCCGGCCCCTTATGTAATTGTTAACTGCCAATTTAAAAATCCTCTTGACACCCGGCCCTTTCTGTGATACACTTGTTGTACCTCTGAAAAAGGGTCTTTTTTTGTACCCGGTTTTACGGCTGACCTTAGCTGCCGTTTTATCAGAGGGAGGCTAACATTAAATATGGAGGTGCCGTTATGAGAGTTAAGATCACTCTTGCATGCACTGAGTGCAAGCAGCGCAACTACAACACAATGAAAAACAAAAAGAATTCTCCCGACAGACTCGAGATGAACAAGTACTGCAGATTCTGCAGAAAGCACACTCTTCACCGCGAAACAAAGTAAAATCCCCGATGTAATTCTATCGAAAGGAATGAAGTTACATGGCTGAAAACACTGCCGATAAGGAAGCTCAGAAGGCTGCTAAGGAAGCTGAGAAAGCTGCCGAAAAGGCAAAAAAAGAAAGAATTAAGGCGTCCAAGCCCAAAAAAGAAGGCAATGCTTTCTCACGTGCGGGCAAGGGCATCAAAAAATTCTGGAAAGATTTCACCGGTACTTGCAAAAAGGTCGTTTGGCCCGGTCCTAAACAGGTTTTCAAGAGCAGCTGTGTAGTTCTTGCAAGCATCATCGTTGTCGGTCTTGTTATTTTCGGTTTCGACAGAGGACTTACCGCACTGTTTGAGCAGGGCGCAAACCTCTCGCAGGATCTCGGAGAAAAGGCAGCCAATGACGCGACCGATGCCGCAGTAGCAGAGGACACGACAGAAGCAGAAGAAACCGCTGAAGACGAAACGGCGGCGGATGAATCGGCGGCTGAAGAAGCAACGGTCGAAGAAGCTACGGCAGAAGAGACCACGGCTGAATAATTATTCGTCAAAAACGAACTGACTACTCGGCGAAAACATTTTCGCATTTTTCTGGAGGACAGCATGGCAGAAGATTACAAATGGTATGTGGTCCACACATATTCGGGCTACGAAAACAAAGTTGCCGACAACGTACTTAAGACAGCGGTCAACCGCAATCTTACGGATCAGATAGTCGAGGCTATTGTACCCACCGAGACACTTTACAGCCTCAAAGCGTACAAGGACAAGGCCGCCGACAGAAACGCCGAGATAAAGGCAGCCGACAACACAATCCCTTATGTAAAAATAAAGGAAAGTGAAGGCGCTATCTATTATCTCCCCGCCGAAATGCAGGGCAGCGACGTTACATCCGACTCCGTAAAAGAGCAGATGTATGTCATCCGTGAGATGGCATCCGACATTGTTTTTGAAAGCAAAGACACCGTAACACGCAAGGACCTGCTCCAGCACTACGGCGTAAAGAATACGCTTTACAAACTCAATACCGATTGTCAGCAGTATGTACCCGGCTATTATTTCTTCGAAAGTGCGGACTCTTCCCAATTTGAAATGCAGGACGGCCCCGAAAACAAGGTGTTCTACACAACAAAGATGACACGTTGGCCCGATGATTATTTCAAGGGCAAGGGCAAAAAGACAGTCCGTCTCGGTGACATAATCGAGCATGGCGGAGAGAGAAACACAATCAAATCCACCACGTCCAAGCTTATGCCCGGATACGTTCTTGTCAAGCTCGCCGTAAGCTATCACGAAAAAGCAGGCGAAGACAGAATGACGGACGAAGTATGGTACATTATCCGCAACACACGCGGATGCACGGGCTTCGTCGGCCCCGAAGGTACCCCCGTACCGCTTACACAATCCGAAATAGAGAAGTTCGGTGTTGAGAAACACACAGTCGAGCTTTCATTCGCGGAAGGCGATCTCGTCACGATTATCGACGGCGCGTTCACAGGCTATTCGGGCACTGTAAGCAAAATTGACGTTGACAATGACAGTGTCTGCGTCATGCTTCCCATTATGGGACGCGATACTCCGATTGAGCTGGCTCTTGACCAGGTTGAATCGGCAGTTGACTGATTTCGGTAATATGGTCTATTGACCTTTTACGGCGTCTTATGACGCTGTGGGAGGAGCCGAGGTGATTTTATATAAAACGCCCCGCCCCGCCACTACCACATTTTTTTGGAGGTGCACTATGGCACAGAAAGTAACAGGCTTTATTAAGCTTCAGATCCCCGCAGGCAAGGCAACTCCCTCGCCCCCTGTAGGTCCCGCTCTTGGTCAGCACGGCGTAAACATTATGGCGTTCACCAAGGAATTTAACGAGAGAACAAAGAATGACATCGGTCTTGTTATCCCCGTTGTCATCACCGTTTACGCGGACCGTTCTTTCACATTCGTAACCAAGACTCCCCCCGCGGCAGTTCTTATCAAGAAGGCTTGCGGCATCGAGAGCGGCTCCGGCGTTCCCAACAAGACAAAGGTTGCCACTATCACCAAGGAGCAGGTAAAGAAAATCGCAGAGCAGAAAATGCCCGACCTTAATGCGGCAAGCGTAGAGGCAGCCATGAGCATGGTAGCCGGCACAGCACGCAGCATGGGCGTTACTGTTGTAGACTGATAAGGGAGGCAGAAGATAATGAAACACGGTAAGAAGTATGTTGACAGCCAGAAAATGGTTGACAGCACAAAATATTATGAGTCTCCCGAAGCTCTTGATCTCGCTGTAAAAACCGCTAAGGCTAAATTCGACGAGACAATAGAGGTTCATGTACGTCTTGGTGTTGACTCCCGTCACGCTGACCAGCAGGTCAGAGGTGCGGTTGTTCTTCCCAACGGCACAGGCAAAAAGGTAAGAGTCGCTGTTTTCGCAAAGGGCGACGAAGCCAAGGCAGCGGAAGCAGCAGGCGCAGAGATCGTCGGCGCTGAGGATCTCGTAGCAAGAATCCAGGGTGAAAACTTCATGGATTTCGATGTTTGCATCGCCGCTCCCAACATGATGGGTCTTGTAGGCCGTCTCGGTAAAATCCTCGGACCTCGCGGACTTATGCCCAGCCCCAAGGCAGGCACGGTTACACCCGATGTCGCTAAGGCTGTTAACGAAGCTAAGGCCGGTAAGATTGAGTACCGTCTTGACAAGACAAACATTATCCACTGCCCCATCGGCAAGGCATCCTTCGGTGCGGAGAAGCTCTATGAGAACTATGCAACTCTTATGGACGCTATCATCAAGGCAAAGCCCGCCGCTTCAAAGGGTCAGTATATCCGTTCCTGCGTTGTAACTTCAACAATGGGCGTCGGCGTTAAGATTAACCCCAACAAGGTTCTTAAGAGTGCCGAATAATCAAGATTAACTGTTGTTTCGGGCGGTCGCAATATCGCCTCCGCCCGAAAAAACTCTTGACAAGGGTTATATTCTGTGATATAATTTTAGTGTTGCTGTTCTAAAGACAGCAGGTGCTTTTTAAGCATAAAGGTATTCACCGCCTGCCGAGGAATTTGCTCATAAACATGAATATTTTCTGTTTATCTGCTCTTTCGTCGTGTCGGGCGAAGGGGTATATTTTTTATTATTTTGAAGGCAGGTGAATTCATTTTGCCAAACGCAAAGGTTTTAGAAGAAAAGAAAGCTCAGGTTGCTGTTCTTAAAGACAAGTTCGCAAACGCCGTAGCAGGTGTTATCGTTGACTATAAGGGCACAACGGTTGAGGACGACACAAAGCTTCGTAAAGAGCTCAGAGAAGCAGGCGTTGAGTATAGCGTAGCTAAGAATACTCTTATCCGTCTTGCTGTCGACGGCACAGCTCTTGCGGCATTTGATGAAGTACTTAACGGCACAACGGCTGTCGCAACAAGCGCAAACGATTACGTAGCCGCCGCTAAGATACTCTCAAAGTT
Source organism: bacterium (assembly GCA_963625735.1). Lineage (GTDB taxonomy): Bacteria > Bacillota > Clostridia > Oscillospirales > Acutalibacteraceae > RUG806. The sequence continues at coordinate 3,652 of CAVFUV010000067.1, read as the reverse complement.
CGCCGAAAGCCACGAGTCTTTCACCATCAAGGCAGGTTTCCTTGACGGCGAAGTTATTTCTCTTGAAAAGATCGAGTCTCTTGCAAAGCTTCCTTCAAAGGAACAGCTCCTTACATCCGTTGCTTTCGCATTCCAGGCTCCCATGGCATCCTTCGCACGTGCTATCAAAGCTATCGTCGACAAGAACGGCGAGGGCGAAGCTGCCGCAGAAGAAGCTGCACCCGCAGCAGAAGAAGCAGCCGAATAATTACGGCCGCGCAATACTTAAACTAAACATTATTGGAGGAAATTAAAATGGCATCCGAGAAAATTGTTGCTATTGTTGATGAAGTTGCTGCTCTCTCAGTACTTGAGCTTGCAGAACTCGTAAAAGAAGTTGAAGACAGATTTGGCGTAAGCGCAGCAGCAGCTGTTGCAGTTGCAGCTCCCGCAGCAGGCGCAGCCGCAGCCGCAGAAGAGAAGACAGAGTTCGATATTGAGCTCACATCCTTCGACGCTGCCGCTAAGATCAAGGTTATCAAGGTTGTTCGTGAGATCACAGGTCTCGGCCTTGCAGACGCTAAGGCTGCAGTTGAAGCTGCTCCCAAGGTCCTCAAGGAAGCTGTATCCAAGGACGAAGCTGAGTCCCTCAAGGCTAAGCTTGAAGAAGTCGGCGCTAAGGTTACTCTTAAGTAATTTAACGCAAACAGAATTTGTAAAATATCCGGGGACTGTCCGTGCGGCATTCCTCGGATTCTTATTTTAAAAACGGACAACGGTGATCCCGACAAAACATTCGATGCATATTGCAAGCTATATGACTACACCGTAAAGGCGCTTACCGATATCCTCGGCAACGATGTAATTGCCGAGCTTCGAGAAAAATATACAACCGAGCTCAGGGAAAAGTATAAGGAGCTGTCGGTGCTGGCACCTGCAACTCAGATGGTTGAAGTCGGAGATGCCCTTACGGTTACATTAGATATGGATGCGAATACATCGGCGTTTGTTGAAATAATTCCGCGGTAAATAAGAATAATGATATGGCACTCTTCGGGGAAACGGGGAGTGTCTTTTTTTGGCGGAGGTGACGAGCGACAGCGAGGCTTGGCGGCACATGCCGCCTCCTCAGGCGTGCGGCTCGCCTTCCTCGCCTCACTCTTTTTAGCAACTGTCACAAATCAAGCCGCATACCCTTGTCTAAAATGCCGAAAATGCGTCTTCCGATTGAAAAACCTCGGTTAAAGTGGTATACTCAAGCTGTAATTTTGTCCGATTCAGGAGTGAAAAAAATATGAAAAAAACGACAAAAAAGCTTCTTGCGATTGTTTTGTCCGTATGCCTTACTGCGACCTGTGTCGCTCCCGCTTTTGCGGCGAAAACAACTGTCGGCAGCGAGACCGTAACAATCGAACAGATTGTCGACAAGGTTCAGACGAACACATCGACCGCTTCAAGCAAATTAAGCTCATTGAACCTCAACTGCGGCGGCGATGACGACACATCCGACGGCACAGACAGCACTCTTGTTACAATCAAGAAAATGTTTGCCAAGGTTCTCAACGCCATAAGCAATTTCTTTATCAACATTATGGTTGCAGGTCCCCTCAAATATCTTATCCCCGACTCTGTAAGTGTTCAGAAGCTCAAGGACTTCAATCTCGATGAGTACGAGGGCTTTTCGGAGGGTATGACCGAGTTTATCGACGAGCCTCAGGGCGATGCCGTATGGTCACTCGGCTATTCACGCAAATCAATCATGCCTTCAAACTTCGGCGAGAAGAGCTATGCAAAGGGCGCATACCTTCCCTATGTTTTCGGCAACGAAATGTACAAGGATGACGACGGCGTATCGGAAGAGCTTCGTGTCCGCACAATTGTTCTTGATGACGGCTCGGGCAGAGGCAAGGTTGCTTTCTGTGCGGTTGACGCAATGGGTCTTGCGAATGCCGATGTCAGAAAAATCCGTGTCGCTCTTCAGGAGTTCGCGGATGCAAATAACATTGTAAGCATCAACGTTTCATGCACGCATATCCACACCGGCATCGACTCTCAGGGCGTTTGGACAGATCCCGCAGGCGACCTGTTCCACAACACACTCAACCGTCTTGAAGACGTAACAACCGGTGTTGACTCCGATTTCCTCGACGCTGTAATAAACGGCTGCAAGGAGTCCGTCATAGAAGCTACGGAGTCTATGACCGAAGGTACACTTCTCTATTCCAAGATGGATATTTCCGATTATCTTCGTGACCGTACATCACCCAAATCATACGATGAAAATCTCTATAAGCTTGAGTTTGTACCTGCCGACACAAGCGTTGACTCCACAATTATCGCAACATTCGGCTGTCATCCCGAATCCTCCAGCTACGACTGGAACAAGAAGGTTGACGGCAAAACACAGTACGACACCAAGTTCACTGCGGACTTCGTATGGTACATTGAAAAGCTTCTCAATTCCGAAAACTACAACTTTATCTATCTTCAGGGCAATGTAAGCACAACAACATCGTCACGCGGCAATACAAGCGACAATATTCCCGAAGACAGAGACGCCCACGATTCCGCGGTACGCTACGGCTACGAGATAGGCTACTTCCTTCTCGGTATGGGCATGACACGTGCCGAAAGAATCGAGCTTAACGAGAGAAGCGGCGACAGACTTCAGATAGCCGAGTACGGTGACCTTGAAGGCTACACAAAGTGGTACGATTACGAAAATCTGCCCTCAACTCCCGATAAGGGCACAGAGGTTAAGCCTGTTCTCAACGTTGCAAATAAGGCGTTCACGGTTGAAATTTCAAACAACGCAATCGCTCTTATCGGCAAGACATCCATTTCGGATAACTTTGTTCTTCGTGATACTCTCGGCAGAGTTTACACAGTGTCCGAAGTCGGTTATATGGAAATCGGCGATGTTCTCAAGGTCTACATGAGCCCCGGCGAAACCTTTACCGAGCTTCTTAAGGGCGGCTACGGTGCGGTAGGCTTTATGTATGCTCCCATCAGAACCGCTATCGGTGAGGATACCATCATAATGGATCTTATGAACGATGCCGCAGGCTATGTCGCGAACCCCGAAAACTATGTAATGGCAGGCGTTCAGTATAACCCCGACGAAGACAGCTACGACTCCGACACATGGTGCCTTATCTCCTTCGGCAAATATACGGCGAATACATTCATCGGCAACTTCTATGACCTTGTCGACTCCCGCCGTCCCGGAACCGTTGTTCAGAAGGCATACTGATTTGCGTAAATAACAAACAAACCGCTTCGGCTTTTCGGTCGAGGCGGTTTTTCTTGACTTTTTGAGAATGATGTTATAGAATAATAGTAGGAAAATCCCTACTTTTCCTACTTATTCTTTAGAAGGTGCGTTTTATGACAACCACAGATTTTATAGACAATGCCAAGGTTATGGCAAAAGGACAGGTTACAATTCCCAAGGATATACGCCGTATTCTCGGTATAGAAACGGGTGACAGAGTTACTTTTGTTGTTGAAAACGGAACGGTGCGGCTGGTTAATTCCGCAGTGTACGCCATGCAGATTTTTCAGAAAAATATGGCAGGACAGGCACTGAACGCCGGTATTGACGGTGAAGAGGATATCATGAAGCTCGTTGCACAAGAGAGAGCGGAGAGATAAAATTGAAAAGAGTTCTGAT
>CAVFUV010000066.1:3012-10375 GCA_963625735.1 bacterium | reverse complement strand
AACAATTAACAATTAACAATTAACAATTAACAATTAACAATTAACAATTAACAATGTCGGAAGGCACGAAGTGCCTTGGATTTATAAAGCTTCGCAAGAGGTAAGCTTTTGTGACATTGCAGGGCTTTGCTGTTGGCTTTGAACTATGGGCTTCGCAAAGGTGAGCTTATTTTGCGTTGCAGGGCTTTGCCGTACCGGCGGGCTGAGCCGTAATACGCTAACGCTTCTTACGGCAGGGCTGCCGCCGTCTCTCTGTCCGAGCCGGCGGTGCCCCTTCTCGGCGACAATCGCAAATACAGTGCCAATCAAAAGCGAAGATTATTTTTTTGCGACCGTCACCTCGTCGGGGCAGCGACTCCCTCCCTACGGTCGGTCGTCGCCTTGCCGCTCGTCGGCGGCATAGCCGCCTCCTCGCCGCCCGTGCCCTCGCCTGTCGGCTCGGGCTGTGCTTCGCTCTGCTCGACATGACGCTCGCTTCGCTCGCGTCCCCTCCCAATTATATAATAAAACCCGCCCACCGGTTTTCCGATGAGCGGGTTTTTCATTTATTACATTGATTACTTAAGCCAGTCCTTGGGATTATCAAGCTTTACGGCGGCTCGCAGAACAAGGCGTGCTACCGATACGCTGATTTCGTCATAGCCGATTTTTGCGGCGATTTCGTATACCCCGGTAGGTGTATCAAGCTTTACGGCGGCACGAAGGGCAAGACGTGCGTCGGATACACTTATGTCACCCTTGCCGTCAATGTCACCTAAAACGGCGATTTCGACGGATTCTCCCGAAGACAATGTAACTTTCATACCGGTTGCGAGAGGTGTGTTTTTGTCAACTGCTTTGCCGTCCTTGTCGGTAAGCTTTATCTTTTCGGTCGCGGAATAGATTTTTGTCGCTTTTTTATCAACAGTTGTAATTATGATGCTGCCCTTTTCGTTGGTTGCGATTTTGGCATCACCGATTTCACTTACAATTTTCTTGATAACAGTTTCTTTATCGGGCTCGGTTACGGGTGCTTTTTCTGCGGGGCCGTATTCGTCACAGCGTGTGCATTTATGGGAAATTGTGCCGTCGGAGTTTGTACGGACTGTACCTGTGAAATCATGACCGAGAGCCTTAACTGTTTCCTGCTTTGTGATAACCGTATTGCAGACTGAGCAGTGCGAACCGGCGGTAAGTCCCGTCTTTGTGCAGGTTGCGGCGACAGCGGCGTCGGTTATGACTGTATGACCGAGTGCGGCAACTGTCTTCTGAGCCGTGAGAACTGTACCGCAGACAGAGCAATGTGAACCGGCGGTAAGTCCTGTCTTTGTGCAGGTTGCGGCGACTGCGGCGTCGGTTACAGCTGTATGACCGAGAGCGGCTTTTTCGTTATAGGTTGTGTAGTCGCAGCGTGAGCAAGTGTCGTATGCATCCCAGCCGATTTCGGTGCAGGTAGGAGCTTTTGCCTTGTGATTTACAATATTGTGCCCAAGTGCCGGCAAAAATACCGTTTTGTCAGCTCCGCACTCTGTGCAGGTTTTTACTTTTGTCCCTTTTTCGGTACATGTCGGTTGCTTTGTGACAACATAGTCGCTGTAGGTATGTTCCGTCATCGGAATGGTCGTTATATTTTTCTTTTCAGAGCAGCGGCTGCAATGATATGACTGTGTTCCTGTTGAAGTACAGCTTGCGGGGGTATCCGTTATTTTTTCACCTGACCAGTCATGTCCGAGAGCGGGAATAAACTCCGATGCTGTCATACCGCAATGCGAACAGGTACGCTGTTTTGTTCCTTTTTCGGTGCAGGTTGCATCGGTTATAACAACATATTCGCCGAACAAATGAGAAAGAGAAACGCTCATTTCATCTTTTCTTGCGTCACAGCGTTTGCAATGATGTGATTTTACACCGGACTGAGTGCAGGTGGCGGGTGTATCCGTTGTCCACTCGTCTGACCAGTCATGCCCGAGTGCGGGAATATATTCGGTTATTATATCACCGCAGTTTATGCAGGTTTTCTGCTTAATTCCGGACGTTGTGCAGGTCGGTTCCGTTACGGTTACAAAATCACTGTATTCGTGGTCCTCGGGAACAACCGGGTCGGTGGGCTCGGCAGGGTCGGTCGGTTCGGCGGGGTCGGTCGGTTCCGCAGGGTCGGTAGGCTCGGCAGGGTCGGTGGGCTCGGCAGGGTCGGTGGGAGAAGCATAATCCGTTGAAGATTCAACTATACCTTTTTCAAGATTAATTATCAGTTCCGTTGTTCCGTAATTTTCGTCAACATATTTCAATTTCGTATATTTGGCTTCATTATCAATAACAGAAAGCTTAAAGGAACAGATAACAAGATCTTTGGTTGTAATGTCCGCTTTTTCGGCATCATACTCAGAACATATCTCGGTATACTCAGAATCGGATAATATCTGATATGCAATTGCGACACCGATAATTACTTTGCCTTTTTTATTGGTATTATACATACATGATATACTCTCACCAATAAAACGATACGCCTCAACAAAGGGTCCGTTGGCTACTCTTCCTTTTGTTTCAAAAACTTCTTCATCATAATAAACTTTACCTTCAACCGTTTCCAAACCCTCCGCATTTTTTGCGTGAAGTGTTACCGTGTAGGTATTATCTGAATTTTTTTTGGCATCAAGTGCAAATGTCATATCTGCATTACCGGTGCTTTTAGACAAAAAGCGATTCATAACACTTGTGATAAAAGATTCTCCGCTTAAAGCAGAGTTTAATGTTTCACCGTGTGATATAAACGGCGCACTTGTAACAAGCAATGCCAGCATGATGAAAAGTGCCAGTTTTCTTACATGATTTTTTTGCATTTTCTTTACTCCTTTATTTCTGTATAACAAAAAAACCGCTAAAGGCTCGATAAAACAAGCCGATAACGGTTAATTTACGATATTAAAGTAAGACTATTTAAAAGGGTATAATTACCCTGTCTGTCTGTCTGTCTGTCTGTCTGTCTGTCTGTCTGTCTGAGATTTTCGCAGAAAGCATTTTGCTTGTCAACCCTTTTCTTTATAAATATCTCTCTCATTTAGAAGTATATAGTATTTGCAAAGGTTTGTCAAGGTGAAATTTTTTGTTGTAAGGGGCGAGCGAAGCGAGCGTTATGCCGAGCAAGGCGAGGCAGAGCCCGAGCCACAGGCGAGGGCGTACCGCGAGGAGGCGGCTACGCCGCCGACGAGCGGCACGGCGGCGAAGAGGCGTCCCTGCCAAGGGCAGGGGCGGCGATGAGCCGCATGCCGCGACGAAGTGCGTCAGCACGGAGGAGCGGCAGCCGAGTGAGCCTGATTTATTCAGACGCAGCCCCTGCGGCTGAATAAATGAAGGCGAACGAAGGCAGCCGCCCGGAGGCGGTACCCGGCTGTCCGGCATCAAAGTCAGCATATTTCAAAAAGTCAACCGACCGGACAGCCGGGTGCCCCGACAGGCGGCTCAGCTCCCGCCCACGGCAAATCCCGGCTAAGCAAAACAAGCCAACCTCCTGCGAAGCTATATAATCCAAGTCCGCAGGACTTCCCTGTTTACCCGGATGCCGGTCACTGGCAACTGACCACTTTTTTGCTCATTGCTAATTGCTTTGCGAAGCCACTGGCCACTGGATACTGATTACTGGCCACTCTTTTCTAACTGTCAATTGTAGTGCTTAACTCCGCACTTACAATCCTGCTGCACCTTGAAAATCTTTATGAAGAACAGCTTAATCTTCCAGAAGAATGCCGCAATTCCGCCTGTTTTATGACAGTTGCAAGAGCAGCTCGAAGACGGATTTTTCTGTTCAAGCTGTGTGCCGCAGCTGTCGCAGATGCCGTCACCGTTTGCGTCCTTATGACCTGTTTTCGCAACTGCAACACTCTGTTTGTCACCGCACTTGCAGACCTTTTCAATAAGACCGTCCTCTGTGCAGGTGGCTTCTTTTACGGTATTGACGGTCGAATAATTATGACCCGTTGCCTTAATCGTCTCCTGCTTCTTTATCGTCGTGCCGCACACACAGCAGCGTGTGCCGTCGGTAAGTCCGGTATTTGTGCATGTGGGTGCTGTTCCCTTTACCGTCTCCGGCGTATGAGCAGTCTTTACAAGTGTAACCGTCTGTTTGTCGCCGCATCCCTTGCATACTTTTTCGGCAGTGCCGGTTTCGGTGCAGGTTGCCTCCTTAACCGTTACCGCTTCACCGTAGGTGTGTGCTGTCATCGGAATCGTCTGCTGTGCCGTAAGTGTCGTGCCGCAGACCGAGCAATACGTACCGTCTGTCAGCCCCGTCTTTGTACACGTTGCCGCCTTGCCCTTAAGAACCGCCGGAGTGTGTCCCGTTTTGCCTATTGTCTCTTTTTCGAGCAGAACCGTTTTGCATACCGAGCAGTAGCTCCACGCTTCATAGCCGTCCTCGGTGCATGTGGGAGCCTGTGCCGGTACGGTTACCGGTGTATGTTCAGTTTTTCCTATGACAACCTGAGGAGTTATAACAGCTTCACAGACCGAGCAGTATGTGCCGTCGGTAAGTCCCGTTTCGGCGCAGGTTGCCGCCTTGCCCTTTCTTGTTGCAGGTGTATGGCCCTTAGCATCCGTTTCATCGGCTGTATAGGTATCGCCGCAGAGAGTGCATGTATATGTAGTATAACCGCCCTCAAGGCATGTGGGAGAGGTCACAACGGAAGTGTAATTATGCGTGCATCCCGTCTTGTCAACCGACATGACCTTAAGACATACATTGCCGGTGGTCTTGTAATACCCACTGTCGGCGTCTATCATTTCCCAATCCGAACCGTCAAAGCTTATATAGCTCTCGTAATCTTTAATTGACGAATCATAATAGAACGTACCTTCACACATCAGCTTCGCGCTGTCGGCATCTGACGACTCAATCTTTATGACAGCCGCAAAAACATCGCCCTTTTTAACATCAACCGTTGTCTTGAGGGAAGCCGTGTGATAACCGTAATAAAGTGCCGCGCCCGAGGTTTCGGATACAAGTGTACCCGAAGTCGGTGATGCTTCTGCGTCCGACAGCTTATAGATTGAAATCGTGTAAAGCACGCCGGCTCTTGTATAGAAGCCGACCATATTGAGCGTTTCGTTCCCCTTTGCCGTGAACACGTTTGCACCGTATATCGGCGCACCGGAAGCTACCGACATTGCGGTATATGAGCCGTATGCGTCATACTGATATGTGTTATCGTATGTCGATTTTGCCGCCGCCTTATAGAACGTAAAATCGGCAACCTCGCTCTCTTCATATGACAGCCAGAAATAGCCGTCCTTCATATGATAGTTTGTCGAGCCCCAGCTGTTCTTTACAAGCCACGCGCCGTCAGTTGAGGGTTGATACCCGGTCATGAAATTTTCTTTAGAGTAATTATCATCCCAGCCGACTACGACAACATCATGGTTTGTCTCGGTTGTTTCAACATTTGCCGCGGTCTTAGCAGTATCGGGATAATAATACGCCGAGCCGTTCTCGCTTGTCACATTGTAATAATATGTATGGGAATAATAGCTGATTTTCGCACTGCCGTATTCCATGATATTACGCTTGATTTTTGTGGTGTTAGACGAATTGTTCGCAATTGCCATACAATCCGTAAGTCTGTACTCGGCATTATAGCGTTCGCTCTCGTCAAGCATTGTCGCCGCGTACGGATAATCGGATTCATTAACGGGACCCGTGCCTCTGGCGTATGTGCTTGCGCTGTCCATCCATGAACCGCCCGCGTTAAATGCTGTGGCGGCATCGGTGTAGCTTTCGCCGTCGCCGTATGTGAGATCGGTCGTGTCGGTCGTCTTGTTGTTTTTGGCGAACCATACAAGATGACTTTCGGACAGGTCTATACTGCTGTCCGCGATTTCCTGCTTGATAAGCGATGTCTCAACGCATGATGTAGCGGCAAACGCCCAGCACGTGCCGTAATTTCCCTGATATTTTACGGACGTAACAACGCCGTCATCCCTTGCGTCATACTTTTCGGGAATGTCGGTCGCCATATTAAAACGGATGCCGGATTTTGACGATTTTGCCAAAGTATCATTTGACATATAGTCGACAACATTGCCGTCACTGTCAACCCAGTACTGCGTTCTGCCGTCCTCGGCGGTTATGAGATAATCCTGCTCGATTTCGGGTGTGCCGCTTTGTGCCGCAGATGCGAACATCGGCAAAAACGCCGACAGCATCACAATTGTCAGCAGAACGGATACTGATTTTCGCAAATGTTTCATGAATGTATTCCCCCTTGGTTTTATAAAAACTTTCACTGTAATTGTAACGGAAAACAGCCCGCCGTGTCAACTGAATTGACCATATAAACCAAATGGCGTTTTTGACAAATTAAGCGGAATATTTTTGTAAATTACACACAATCAGGTTTTTGCCTGCACTTCCGACTGCATTTTTTCTGCCGTATCATGCCGACGCTCCGACAGCTGTGAATACATTTTTTCTTTTATCTTGCCGTCAATCGGATAGAAAAATTTCGGAACAATGCCGAATACACTTGTAATTATCGGAATACCCGTGCCGAGTGCGAACAGCCACCACTTTGCCCTGTCGTCCTGCGTGCCGATTTCGAGCCCCTGAACATAGCCGATTTTAGCAAGAACGAAGTTTTTGAAGGAATTCATAATGACATTCTGAATTTTTACGATAAGTCCCCTTGCAACGCCCGTCATGGCTTCCACTCGGTAACCGTTTTTCCATTCGCAATAGTCCATTGCCTCATTATAAAGCTCATCCGGGATAACATGGCGAACGCCGTAAACCCACATTTCAACAAATTCCTCAATTGCCATCACGGGAATCATGACCTTGCGTTTCTTGAAGTTCTTGTTAACCGAGCCTATCGCAAAAACAACAAGCCAGCACATATCCGTCCACATATCCTCCGCTACCCACAGCGTTTTCGACGAGAATTTTTTTCTCAGAGGCGACACAAACGAATAGCTCAGATTAAGTATCGGGTACGCCGGAATGCCTACAAGTGTCTGAAGCGACGCCTGCCCCAATACGTCAATATAATAGTCCGAGCGGCTCTGCGACACACTGAAGCCGGCAAGAAAATCCGACAGAGTAATAAGAAGAAGCGGCTTATTGTTGACAATGGCTTTCATTCCGCCCAAAATACTCGGTCGTTCCACCGACTGCAGAACTCTCTCCCGTGACGACAAATAAAACCAGAATGTCATTGCGGCTGACATAATGCTTGTGACACTGCCCATTGTCATAAACAGCCCCTTAAGCGTCATTTTGGCCTTGCCGGAATTTATGTAATCTATCAGAAAGCCCATGACCCACTCGGGGATTTTTTCTCCCAGAAATCGTGAAAAGAATTTTGCCTGTGAAATAAGCCTTACTCTCTCTTCG
>CAVFUV010000066.1:0-3002 GCA_963625735.1 bacterium | reverse complement strand
CTCTTCGGGGTTCGGCGTTATCGTCGACAGAAGTCCCGTCTGCGATATGCTCATAAATGTCGATGCCGTTTCGTTTATTACGCTGAACGCAAAATAATATATCAGCTTCGGCACATAATTTGCGGCGGTATTCGGGAAAAACACCGGCATGAACCAATACAGAAGCCCAAACAGTGTAAGCGGAATTTTCATCCATATAAGATACGGTCTGAATTTGCCCCAGCGTGTTCTTGTGCGGTCAACTATCGCACTGATAAAAACATCGTTTATCAGATCCCACGCACCGGTAAACAGCGTGACGACACCGTTTATCTTAAAGTCAATCCTTACGACATCCCAGATAAATCTGTTGCCGTATTTGCCGATTGAAAAGCTGTCGGCAAAATCCTGTGCTATGTATGATGCGGTTTCGTTGGAGCCGACATACCGTCTGTTCATTTCGTCATTTGCCATAACTGTCCCTCAAAAAAATTATTTTGCTTTCGCTGATTTCAGTATATATTTTATTTTGTTTAATTGCAACAGAAAATATCGCTGTCTGTCACAAATTTTGGCAAATTACATCATTATTTTTTCAATTTTCTTGGATTGGCAGCACGGTTTACTCCACCGGTGTTTACGGCTTCTTCTGTAGAATACCCGGATTCCTCCGGAAGCTTTTCGGCATAAATAAAACCTGCGACTGCGGAGTCGCACACTGTTAAATCCGCAAGTTTTTCTGTCGGCACGCAAAAGTTGCGTATTTTCAAATCGCAAAGCACGCAATAATTGCGTATTTCGGTTGCGTATTTTCAAAGATTAAAAAATATCTCAGTTATCTTGCAATGATATATCGCTTATCGCTGCCGCGATATGATATACGATAAATCGTATGATATATTTGCTTCGCAAATATGATATAATATCCGTTCCGTCATATGCTGAAAGCATATATCACCGCACGCAGTGCGATATCATATCGAAGATATATCACCCGTTGTGCAAGGAACGGATATCGGGCAAGAACCCTCTTCAAGTTTCTTGCAATGATATATCGCCGACGCGATATGATATACGGCAAGCCGTATGATATATTTGCTTCGCAAATGTGATATAATATCCGTTCCGTCATATGCCGAAGCAAAGGATTGGATAATGGGAACGATCTGCAAGCGCCTTGAACGGGAGGCGGAGAACATCATTTCCGCACTTTCGATTTTGGGTAGTGTGCCGAACTCATCGCAGAAGAACACACAGCGGTGTTTGAGCTTACCGCCGTTTTTATCGGCAACGGCAAATATCTCTCGGTAGAGCTGTTGGATAATGAGTGAAATCATAAAGAAGGTATTGGGATTTTCCTCCGGCATAATTACAAAGATAGCCGACTTCTGATTGCAAAAGGTTTCGGCGTTTATCTCTGTGTCAAAGCACAGGAGCTGCTCTAACTCGGTGTCGAGGAATGCATTGAGTCGGGAGAGTGCGGTTGACATGACCGATGTCATACTCTGCTCGGCGGTGTTGAGAGCCGCACCCGCAAACCATTTTGCCTTATGCTCATTCGGCAGTAACTCCATGAGTTGCTGAAACTGATTCTTGCCCTTCTTTTTGGACGGGGCGAGTAGTTCCTGAATGACTTTGAACACCGACACAATGTGCCGTTTCTCCGGTGCGCAGAACTCCGCTACCAACAGAATGGTTGCGGTCAGCAAGCCCTCGGCGGCGTCATAGAAGTATGCGTTTTGTCCGAAGGAGGCGGCGTCCATGCCGGAGAGAATAATGGTTTTCGAGATGATTTTCGCATACTTCTCCGCTTTTGCCTTGTAGACGATTTGGTCGGGGTTGGCGGCGTATAGGTCGGTGTACTTATTGACAAGGTAAAGGATATTGTTGCCGTTACTGCAAGTAGGATTTCGTAAGTCAATGACCGAAACCTTATAGCCGTAGTCCTTGGCGATGTTGCCGTAGTTACGCATAACATCGCCCTTGGTATCTGTAGAGAGGAAAGACATTCCCGAAGCGCAGGCATACTCAATGCACGGGTACAGCCAAAAGACGGTCTTGCCGACACCCGCCGCACCAATCATAAGCACATGAACATCTCCTGTATCTATCATGGCGGTGGTGCTGTGCTTGCCGCCTTTGCACCCGACCACTATGCCCTGCGGCAGAACTTCCTCGGTCGGCTCAGCCTTTTTTCCAAGCAATTTTCTCGGTGCTATCGCCGTCATGGTAGGTGTTTGATTTTGCTTTGCCCGCTTACGCCATTTCTTTGGAGTGAACGGGATGTGGCGGTAGGTCTTTCGTATCTCCGCTTTGTTTGCCCCCCGAGCCGTTCCGTGCTGACCGTCGCCGACGGTTTTGCTGTTCTCCCTTATGGCTGCGAGTCCGAATCTGCGAATCGCCATAGCGTTGCAGATGGTGCGAAACAGCATAGGCGGAACAAGGTCGGCATCCGACAGATCCGACACGGTGAGATGCTTTGTGCCGAGCGTCAAATCCTTTGCCGCACAGTAGAGAGTGTAGGCTCTCTCGGAGCAGTTGTTGAGCTTGATATTCTCGAAAAACACGCAGCCGTTATTTATATGGTGCTTACAGCAACTCCACAGTCTTTGGTCGGCAGTGAGCAGATACAGAGCCGAAAGCAATGCGTAATTTGCTTTGGGGATGTTCTTGGCGGCAAGTTCAAATCTTGCCCGATGCTTTTCATTTATATATGTCATTGGTTTTTCCTCGCTTTCTGTATATTCGTTGAATCTCTTGCGGAAGGGCGGACAGCGTATCTGCCTCATGGTTTCCGTAAGTATTTCCGTGGGTGTGGCGGTGGTTACCGTGATGAGTATCTGCGACTCCGAAAAGCGAACGACGACACCTCTCGGCTTGAAGTTCGGGATTGCGGTCATAAACCGTTCGATTCGGCGGTCATGGGGATTATCTGAAAATACGGTCATGGTCTTTTCTCCTTGCTGTGAAATAAAAAAGCCCTCCGGTTTTTGTGTAACCGAAGGGCGATTGATAGTATTACA
>CAVFUV010000065.1:0-10545 GCA_963625735.1 bacterium | reverse complement strand
GCGTTCACAAAAAGAAAAATCTGATATTTATACCTCATCTAAAGCAGATGTAATTAAAGAGCTTTTACCGATTCTTGATAATTTTGACAGAGCGGCAGCAAATTCAGATGCTGATTTTGATGGGTATAAAAAAGGAATTGAATTGATTTTTAATCAATTCCTTCAGCTCCTTGAAAAGTACGGAGTTGAAAGTTTCGGAGCCGAAGGCGACAAATTTGATCCAAATCTTCATTCAGCCGTTATGGCTGTTGTAGATGAAAATCTTGGTGAAAATGAAATTGCCCAGGTATTCAGTAAAGGTTACAAACTTGGCGACAAAATAATCAGAGAAGCTGTTGTCAAGGTAGCAAATAGTTAATTTATAAATAATATCTTAGGAGGATATATATTATGTCAAAGGTTATAGGTATCGATCTCGGTACAACAAATTCATGTGTAGCAGTTATTGAGGGCGGCGAGCCCGTAGTTATCGCAAACGCAGAGGGTTCAAGAACTACCCCCAGTGTTGTTTCGTTCGGCAAGAACGGTGAAAGAATGGTAGGTCAGACGGCTAAACGTCAGGCAGTTGCCAATCCCGACAGAACAATTTCTTCTATCAAAAGACAGATGGGCTCCGACTATCGTGTAAAGATAGACGACAAGTCATATACTCCTCAGGAAATTTCCGCAATGATTCTTACAAAGCTTAAGACCGATGCGGAAGCGTATATCGGTTCTCCCGTAACGGAAGCCGTTATCACAGTTCCCGCTTACTTCACCGACTCTCAGCGTCAGGCAACAAAGGATGCCGGCAAAATCGCGGGTCTTGAAGTCAAGAGAATTATCAACGAGCCCACAGCGGCGGCTCTTGCTTATGGCATAGATAAAGAGAATGACCAGAAGGTTATGGTTTATGACCTCGGCGGCGGCACATTCGATGTTTCAATTATCGAAATGGGCGACGGCGTTCAGGAAGTTCTCGCAACAGCCGGCAACAACCATCTGGGCGGCGACGACTTTGACCAGAGAATTATCAACTGGATTGTTTCCGAATTTCAGAGAACAGACGGCGTAGACCTCAGAGGCGACAAAATGGCCATGCAGCGTATTAAGGAAGCTGCCGAAAAAGCCAAAATTGAGCTCTCCGGTGTTACAACATCCGTTATCAGCCTTCCCTTCATAGCGGCTGACGCAACGGGCACAAAGAACCTCGAAATGACTCTTACACGCGCAAAGTTCAATGAGCTTACAGCGGATCTTGTTGAGTCCACAATGGGTCCCGTACGTCAGGCAATCAACGACTCCGGTCTTAAGATTTCCGAAATTGACAAGGTTCTTATGGTCGGCGGTTCCTCAAGAATCCCCGCGGTACAGGAAGCCATCAAGTCATTCATGGGCAAGGAGCCCTTCAAGGGCATCAACCCCGATGAGTGCGTAGCAGTCGGCGCGGCTATTCAGGCAGGCGTTCTCGGCGGCGAAGTTGACGGACTTCTTCTTCTTGATGTTACACCCCTTTCACTCGGTCTTGAGACACTCGGCGGTGTATGCACAAAGATTATCGACAGAAATACAACAATCCCCACAAAGAAGAGCCAGGTATTCTCAACAGCGGCAGACAATCAGCCCAGTGTTGAAATTCACGTTCTTCAGGGCGAGAGAGAGTTCGCGAAAGACAACAAGACTCTCGGCAAGTTCGTTCTTGACGGCATTATGCCCGCAAGAAGAGGTGTTCCTCAGATTGAAGTTACATTCGATATAGACGCAAACGGCATTGTACACGTATCCGCAAAGGATCTCGGCACAGGCAAGGAGCAGGCTATCTCAATCACGGCCTCCTCCAACATGAGCAAGGAAGACATTGACAAGGCCGTAGCGGATGCCGAGCGTTTCGCAGAGGAAGACAAGAAACGTAAGGAAGAGCTTGACACCAGAAACGCCGCAGACCAGATGGTATACGAGAGCGAGAAGCTCATAAATGAAAACGGCGACAAGCTGTCAGACGAAGACAAGGCCGCAGTCAGCGGTGCTGTTGAAGGTCTTAAAGAGGCTCTCAAGGGCAACGATATGAATCTCATCAAGTCCCGTCAGGAGGAGCTTCAGAAGAAGTTCTATGAGATAAGCGAGCGTATGTATAAGGCTGCAAATCCTCAGGGACAGCCCGGTGCGGGATTTGACCCCAATGCGGCGGCAGGCTTTAACGGCACAGCCGGCGGTCCGACCGATACAGAGTACACCGACATCGGCGGCAACAACTGATAATAACCGAACACAGGCGATGCCGCACAAGCAACAGCGGAAATGCGGTATCGCCTTTACTTAAATTTATTATACAAGAACGGGTAACTTATTATGGCAGAAAAAAGAGATTATTACGAAGTGTTAGGTGTCCAGAAGGGTGCCTCCGCGGATGAAATTAAAAAAGCATACAGAACAATGGCAAAAAAATATCATCCCGATTTGCATCCCGATGACCCCGATGCCGAAGCACATTTCAAAGAGTGCAATGAGGCGTATGAGGTGCTCTCCGATCCCGACAAGCGTTCCCGTTATGACAGCTACGGTTTCAGAGGCGTTGACCCCAACTACGGTGCTGGCGCAGGCGGCGGAGCCGGATTTGACGGCGGATTTGATGTCGGAGATATTTTCTCGAGCATATTCGGCGGCGGCTTCGGCGGTTTCGGCGGCTTCGGCGGTTCGTCACGCAATGCGAACAGCCCGCAGCGCGGCAGTGACATTCAGGCTACACTGACGCTTACATTTGAAGAAGCGGCTCTCGGATGCAAAAAGACAGTTGAAGTCCCGAGAGTTGAGGTGTGCCCGACCTGCTCAGGCTCGGGTGCGGCAAAGGGCTCGTCTGCTCAGACCTGCTCACGCTGTTCGGGTAAGGGCGTTGTAATGTCGCAGTCCCGTACACCGTTCGGCACAATTCAGACACAGAAGGCATGCCCCGTGTGCGGCGGCAAGGGTACGGTAATTCCCAATCCCTGCCCTACATGTCACGGCTCGGGCAGAGTTCGCCGTAATGCGAGAATTGAAGTTAATGTCCCCGCGGGTATCGACGACAGACAGGCGTTTACAGTCTATTCACAGGGCAATAAGGGCACAAACGGAGGCCCTGCGGGTGATTTGCATGTCGGCATAAACATTAAAAAACACGCCTATTTCAAGCGTGAGGGCAATACCGTTTATTTTGACGCAACCGTAAGCTTCGCGCAGGCGGCTCTCGGCAGTGAGCTTGTTGTTCCCACTCTTAACGGCGATGTAAAATTCAGCATTCCCGCAGGCACACAGCCCGGGCAGGAGTTCAAACTCCGTGAACGCGGCATTCCGAATGTAAACGGACGCGGCAGAGGCGACCAGATTATAAAGGTCAATGTGTCTGTTCCCACAAAGCTCAACGAAAAACAGAAGGAGCTTTTGCGTGAATTTGACGCGGAGCTCGGCGGCACGCTTAACGGCGATGACCGCAAGGGAAGCAGTATTTTCGGGAAGAAGAAGAAATAAATCAGCGGCAAGTTAGCAAGGAGCAAGGAGCAAGGAGCAGTGTGCTCTGAGTTTGGAGTTTGGAGTGTGGAGAGTGGAGTTTTCTTTTTGCGAGGCTTTATAATCCAAAGCACCTTGGCGTTTTCCTTCATTCTTCATTCTATATTTTACATTATAAAAGTTCCACCGTTCTCGAGGGAAGCCCCGGGAGCGGTGGTTTTTTAGTTTAAATTGCGTTTATGCGGGGAGATAGTCTGTCAATGAAACACTCGTATAATATACGATATTTTCCGATGCGTAATAGAAGCGGTACGCCGGTATTCCGTATCCCTCTTTGCTTTGAAAATCATAGCTTATTGTGCAGACCTTAAGCTTATTTGCGGTTATGTTTTCGGTGAGCTCATACTCGGATTTGATTCTTTGTGCGGCAATCTCCGCTGCCTTTTTATATTCGCTTGAGGGTATAGTAACCTCGGTTACTTCAAGATTTTTGCCGTTAAAGTCATCGGATACCTGCTGAGACGCCTTGAAGTACGTTCCTTCAAAACCGGGGTCGGAGTCCTGATTTTCGTATATGCTGAATGTGATTGCTTTGAAGGTTGAATTGTATGCATTGTCTTCCGGCAACCATGCTTTTTCGTATATTATGAAATCACACCACCATGTAAATTCGTTGTTTTCGTCGGATCTTCTGTCCTCAAGAATACGCTTGACATAGACATTGTCAATGTTAAGATTTGTGTATTCGGCAAGTGCGGTCAGCTCTTTGTGATTTTTGAAATACTCTATAATTTCTTCGTCCGTTGAGTCTTTTGTAAGAGTCATTTCATTCGGTTTTATAAGAAGCGAGCCATAAAGCACCGTGCCCGAAAAATTGTCATCGGAAAATTCCAAGCCGTATTTACTGTACTTTGACTCTGTAATTTCGGGAACTTCCTTGCCGAGCTTTTGATAGTACAGCTCTATTTCCTGTTTCTTGATATTCATAACATCCTCGGTGTTGTATTCTTCGGATGTTGCATCTTTTGAAAACACGCCTTTTACAAACTTTACGGTGATATCTTTGTTTTTACTGATTCTAAGCTCCTCGGGGGCTACATTGTCTATACTGCTTGATGAATAAGCGGAGGCATCGTCAGGACCTGTTATGCCTTGGTTATAGGCACCGGGTGTACCTTGTGATGTGCTGTTCTCCGTTGTCGGTTCGCTTGTTGACGGTTCTGCTGTGGAAGAATTGCAGGATGAAAAAATGCATGAAATCAACAGAGCCAGACAGATTATAACAGACAGCTTTTTCATAAAAAATTCTCTCCTTATCTTTATATTATCGGGAATTGCCTTTTACAGCACCATCGGTATCACATCCTTTGCTATGAAATTGTTTATTCCACTTTCATAATATCAAAAAAACAGTAAATGTCAAGTGATTATGACAGCAGTGTAATATGTTTCGGCGGTGTTGACAAAGTAAAGAGTGTGTACTTGTATATAATACACAAAAAAACGGGAGCGTGTATAAAAAATAAAAAAGCATCATTTGAAGATCAGGTCCGCAAACGATGCTTTATCTTGTTTATTTAATTACATTGCACATTTTATTGAACAGCTTGATTATCATTCGTATGAGTTTCGCGAAAATACTCCACGCCGGTGTGTCGTTTCTGTCCGTTTTTGCCGTAAGAGTGAATGTATCAAACGGAGTGTCGTCGCCTGTAATAAAGCTGTTTATTGTCAGTGTATCATCCGAAAAAGTCAGCAGTGAATAAGACGCTTCGTCCAGGTCCTGTGAAAACTCAATATATTCGTTGCCGTCTGTCGTAAAGTGACCGCATTTGCCGCCCGAAGCGGAACCCGCCTGAAGATATACAGTGCCGTCGGTGTCGATTTTCTCATTCCTTATCGCATATGTGCGTGCGTAAAAATGATCGTGTCCGCTTAAGACCAAATCTATTTCGTACTCGTCAAACAGCGGTGTAAGCGATTTGCCGGCAACCTTGTTTGAAAATTCATCCGTATCGGCGGAGTAAGGGGAGTGGTGCATTACAACAATTCGCCATTTTGCGTCGGGGTAGTCGTCAACAGCGTTTTTAAGTGTCGTCTCGTGTGATGTAACGCTGATATTATTCGAATCGAGAATGATAAACAGTGCTTCACCGTGCATAAAATAACGGTCATTGCCGAAGCCCTTTTTGCCTGTTTCGGAATAATAGCGTGCATAAAGAGGGGAGTAGAAATCGTGATTGCCCGCTGTCGCCGCGAAGGGAACAGAATTCAGCTTATCCGTTGACAGCAGAACGTTCATCTGCGTCTGTGAAAAGCCCTCGTTTATCATGTCGCCGCCGCAGATAATAAGCCCGGCGTTCCTGCTCACGGCGTCGCTGACCGTCTGCTCAAAGCCGTATTCATCATTTGCAACAGAAGTCTCTGAATTTTTCTCGCCGCTTCTGCCGAGCTGAGGGTCGGTGCAGTACATTACCGTATATTCGCCCGTGGTGTCGGCAACGGTTACGGTGTTGTCGGAATACTGCGTTTTGTCGGCTGTGTATGTATAATTATATTCGCCCGATTCAAGTGAAGTCAGCTTTATTGTGTGCTTATATCCGCTCGCAGTAAGGCAGGTGACAACCTTTGCCGTTGTCTTTTCGGTGTCGGCCGAGCTGTAACAAAATTTCTCGCTCCTGCTGTCTGAAAACCATGTGAAGTTAAGGTTGTTTTCATTTTCGCCAGGAGTGACAAGCATTTTGCCCGAAGTCTCTTTTCGTTCCTCGAATGTCGCAAGCCACGTTTCATCCGCCACCGCAAACGATATGACCGCAAAGGAACAGCACATAATGCATAAAGCCAAAAACAGTGAAATAAACTTTTTCATTTTACTCTCTCCAAAAAATCTATTTGTTAAAGTATAACATAATACGGTTGGTTTTGCAACTTAATTTATACAAAACAAAAACGGCACGGAAGAACCGTACCGCCAAAACATTGTTTGATTTTGTTGTTCAGCCGAAACTGCCGATTAACACTCAGCGAAGGTCGCCTGTGTCGGGGTTAACTGTGTCGGAGCTGTCGGAGCTTACTGCGCTGCCGCATACGTCGCAAAGGCCGTCGCCGTCGCCGTCGTAGCAGGAATGCTCTGCACTGCTGTCGTCGCTGCTGCTGTCAACAGCGTTGCCGCACTCGTCGCAATAACCGTCGCCGTCACCGTCATAGCAGGAATGTTCATCACTGCTGTCGTCTGCGGAATCGTCTGCCGAATCATCACTGCCGCTGTCGCTGCTGCCGCCGCCGATAAGACCGGTGATTGTGTCGATGATGGAGCTTATGTCGAAGCTGCCGAGATCGATACCGCCGAGAAGATCGGTGATGGAGCTGAGATCGAAGCTGCCGAGAAGACTGCTGATGTCGAAGTCGCCGAGAAGGCTGCTGATGTCGAAATCACCGAGACCGCCTAAAAGACTGCTGATGTCGAAGTCGCCGAGAAGGCTTGTTATGCTGCTGAGATCAATGCCGTCAAGTGCGGCCGTCTCGATAGCTGCTTCATCGTTTGACTTTGTAAGAGCAGTAGCGGAAACCGTAAGTGATACCGACAGGGCAAGTACAAGTGACATTACTACGGCAATAACTTTTTTCATGGTAATCCACCCTTTCTTGAATAAAAAATTCAAATCGATTTTTTACACGCATAAACTATACTACATTTTATATAGTTTTGTCAATAGTTTTTAACAAATTGTAAACTACGTAAAATCGCCGAAATTGCTTATGAGAAGTTGTATGTGCCTGTCATAAGAGCGTCTTTCGCAGTGGATGTGCCGTCTATAATCGCCTGTGCGGTTGAAGAAAGCTCCACGCTGTACTGCTCGATTGCGTTGTCGATTGTTTCGATTGCCGACTTGAAGTTTGCGGAAATTGTCTCGTCCGTAGGCTCGGTATAGAAATGCTCGATAACCTTGACAAGGTCAACAAGGTCATATGAAAGACCGTTTGAAATAAGATCGGAAGCGATTGAGGCCGCCTTCTCATATTCGCCGTTTATGACATAGCAGAGAGCCGCTTCGTATGCCGCATAGTTTGTTGTGCCCGAAAGCTCCATTGATGTAACGGCAATTTCGAGAGCCTTGTCAACGTCACCGCTCATACGTGCTCTGAGTGAATTGTATTTGCCGGCGTAGTCATCGGCCTTGTTGATATCAAGTATTACGTCAACCGTCTTCCATGCGTTGTCATAGTCGCTGTTCTGAAGATATGAAGCGATGAGATCATAGCAGTAAAGAAGGGGATAATCCTTGAATATTGAAACGTATTCGTCAAGATATTTCTGTGCGGTTTCGGTGTCGTTGTCGGTGTACATTTCGGTAATGTACTTATAATAATCGACAAAGCCCTTCTGCCAGTCGCTTGAATTTTCTGTGAGCAGAGCGTCAAGATCGGAGTTTATGGAGTCCTTGTCAAGTGCCGTGCCGTAATAGTAATAATTCTGATATGCGGCATAGAAAATCTGACTTGCGGCACTCTGAGCGTTATAAAGACCGCTTATTGTGTTATAGAGGTCAGCGTGCTCTGTGTCTGCCTTTGCGACATCCTCTGTAATGTTTGTCGTTATTGTCTCGTACGCGCTCTGTGTGTCGCCGAGTTTAAGCATGATTTCCGCACTCTTCCACGAAATGCCCTTTGCGTCTATGCCGAGAGCTGCGGCGGCTGTCGACATAAGCGAATATGTTGACGAAGCAGCGGTAAGGTTCTTGTCGGCTTCATTTTCAAGCGCACCGACAAGCTTGCCGACCATTTTGCCGAGTGCAAGCTTTGCGTCATCGGTAATGCCGTCGCCTGTTATGACATCGGCAAAGTCATCTGTCGACTTTTTGCCGTTTTTATAAGCGTCGGACGCGAGTGCGTAAATGTCGCCCGTGAACTTTGCTATGTTCTCAATGCCTTCCTGTACGGAAGAAAATTCATCCGTAAGGGGAGCGGAGGTCATATCCTCAGTCATATAGTTGGAGATAACAACGCTTGCTTCGTATGCATAGCCGTTCTTGTAGAGCATATTTGCGTCTTGCTCAAGAAGCATCTGGCTTGTCGTGCCCATATCGGAGAATGTGGAGTAAGCCGCAAGATAATTCTTGGATGCTTCCTGCACCTTCTCTTCGCTGTCGGCGTTAAGAGCGGCCTTGTAGCCGTCATAGATGCTCTTGAGCGCGCTTACGGTGTTGTCCATGATAAGGTCATTTGCGCCGAGCTCTTTTGCGAGTGACTCGAAGTCGGGCTCGCTGTCGCCCTCGGCAGCTTTTATGACTGTGTCATATGCGTTCTTGCCGATATCGTCGACCTTGTCGGCAACTTCGACAAAAAGCTTGAATTCGCTTGTCTTGGGGGATGTCTTGTAGTCATCCGAGCCGTTCTCGTCAAAATAATCCTGTGCGGCGGCGTAACCGTCCGAATAGCAGGTATAAACGGTAATCTGCTCGATAATCTCCTGCTTGCAGGAAGCAAGAATTGTTGTGTTTTCACAGCTCTCAAGTGCCGCTTCAAGATATGTTACCTTTTCGGAATAATCATCCGTTGACGATGCCTTGAGCACATTTGACATGTAGTCTGCCGTGTCGGGCTCCGATATGACAACTGCAGCAAACATGCCGAGTGTCGCCGTTGACAGAAGGGCGATAATCATAATGACAAGGCACACAATGTGACCTGCTGTCATACGCTTTTTCGCTTTTTTGGGCTCAGACGATTCGTTTTCGTCGGTATAGCCGTACATTTCTTCTTCCGTGTCGGGCTGTGCGTCGTCTTCATGTGCTTCGTCGTAAGCGTTTTCGGCTTCGCTTGCCGTTTGATTATAGGTGTCCTGGAATGTGGTGCGAAGCTGCTCGAGCTCTTCGTTAAGCTCTTTGTCGGCGTCGCCTGTTGTCTCGGGTGTTGTTCCGAGATTGTTTTCTTCGCTCATTGATTTTCTACCTCCCGGTAATATTTCCGTTTTATAGTACCACGCCGAGGAGAATAATGCAATAATTAATTCCGTCGAGGTGGGAAAAAGGACAGTGCTAAAGAATTTTCAACCGGCAACGAACCTTGTTGCTTGCTTAGAGTGGAGTGTGGAGTGTGGAGAGTGGAGTTGCTTCGCAAGAGGTTAGTTGAATTGCTCCCCGGTTGCTCTCTTTTGTCGGTCGAAAAAAGCCGCACGGAAAACTTCTGTGCGACTCCGGTAATACAATTATATTTTTTCCGCCTTAATTAAACTTAAGATTTCATTCCAAAAAGCAAAAGTTCGCGAAGCTTTATAATCCAAGTCCGCAGGACTTCCGAAATTATGCATTCTGCATTCTGCATTTTTTCCGCTTTATCTTTGCATTCTGTAAATGAATAAATTTTCATAAAGGAAAAATTATTCTGCGTTTATCAGCTTTTTGACTGCGGGTATTCTTATGAGAATTTCAGCTGCAACGGTGGTTATGATAAGCTCGGGGAGCATATACTGACCGTTATAGATGAGCGAATAGATAAATTTGGACTGTCCTTCGGGGGCCCACTGTCCCCATATCGCGAAGCCCGTGATATAGTGGCATACAAAACGGATGCATATAACGGTGATTATGCCGAGAAGCATGCCGAGCTCCGGGAATTTTTTCGGCCTGAGCTTTTTGAACATTCCCGCAAAGCCGAGTACGGTAAACGGAATGATATAGTCAAACGCCACGCATATTACAACCATAAGCGCGGTTGTGCAGTAGACGAAAACATTTCCGCTTGCTATGCCCTTGACGAGCTTGAACATGGCGTACAGAAACGCCACGGGGACGGAAGTCTTAAGGTCGTATTTTATCGACAACAGACAGATGGGGAGCATGCTCAGCAGTGTAACCTCGCCGCCCATAGGCATTTCGATGATGGTTACAAAGCCAAGAGCGATTGAAAGAGCAAGCATAATTGCGCTTTCGGTGAGTTTGAGGAGCTTGGGATTTTTCGGTTTTGCCATAGTTTTTTACCTCGCAAAAAAAATTATCCGTACGGGGATGACGCACGGATAAACATTACGAGTGTATAGCTCAAAACTCCCTACGCCGGTATTACCCATATCAGGTTAAAGGG
>CAVFUV010000064.1:0-10696 GCA_963625735.1 bacterium | reverse complement strand
GGGGGTCAGGGGCCGGGGACCGGGGTAGTATCAAGTGTGGAGTTTGGAGTGTGAAGTTTGGAGTGTGAAGTGTGGAGTTTATGAGTGGCGGAGCCTTATAATGCGGAACAGACTGCATCTTATTGTTTTAGGTTTGTCACCGCTGCCGCCGGTCCTCATTAGTCGCTGCGTCAAAAATCATTCACCGGATAATTTTTGTCTGCGATATTCTTAATTCTGTATGACTCCACACTCCACTCTCCACACTCCACACTTTTCGAAGTCACTGCTCTTTGCTCTCTATATTGCGGAGTACAGATCTCCATAATAGCTTCTGACCATTTCTTTTATTTCAAGCATTATAAGCGCGGATGAAATGTCGTCGGTGCTCATTTCGGTAAGGTCCGAAATTGTATCAAGTGAAATCGGATTGTCCGACAGTACGGAAAAGACCTTTCTTTCGGGTTCCGAGAGAGACTCAAGGTCATATTCCTTTTTTGGAGTCTCCGCTTTATTCGGTTCGACAGTCTGTTCCGGCGGGGTCTGCTCCTTTTTCGCTTTTTCCGCTTTGGGCTTTTTCGGTTTCTTCGGGGCGGTCGGCTTCTGCTGTGTTATTGTGCCTTTGCCGTAGATAAAATCCGCCAGACCGAAAATCTTTACGGAGCTGTCAAAATCGGGCTTAAGTGAGATATACGCTTCCGGTGTCAGCACATCGGCATATCCCGAAAATGTATCGATTATCGCGTCGGCGGCACATTTTACTTCACTCGCACCGTTTTTCAGAAGTGCCGTACAGCCGTCGCTCCGCAAAATTTCGGGGGCTGGTACAAGAATCCGTCGTCTGAGTTCAAATGCGCGTTTTGCTGTTATCATCGAGCCGCCCTTGTCGCCCGACTGTGCAACAAAGCACGCTTTGCCCAACGCCGCTATTATGCGGTTTCGTTCGGGGAAGGTATATTTTGACGGGGCTTCAAAAGGGAGCAGTTCCGACAGCAGAAGACCTTTTTCGGCTATCATACTCCTCAGCTCTTCATTCTGCGACAGATAGTCACTGCCGAGCCCCGCGCCAAGAACTGCTATTGTGTTTCCGCCGGCGTTAACGGCGCCCATATGCACGGCACTGTCTATACCCAAAGCGCCGCCGCTTACGACAATTACATCGTTTTGTGCGAGACCGTAGGCGAAAATGTACGATGCCGCACGTGCGTTCTGCGTGGCGTTTCGTGTGCCGACACATGATATTTTCATCGGAGAATTGAGAAGCCCGAGATTGCCCGACGCAAAAAGCGCGAACGGGAATTTTTTAAGCTCCTTAAGCTCCCCCGGGTAATATTCACTTTCGGGGGTTATTATTCGCCATGAATTTTTCTTGCACACGGCGATTACTTTATTCATACGCTCGTTCATTTCATCCGAACGGGCGAAAATAAGCCTGTTTCTGATTTTTTCATCCTCGGGGTACGGGTACAGAACATTGGGGTCCTTTTCTAAAAGTGTGCCCGGTGAACCGAAGATATTTATAAGCTGTCTTACGGCTACGGTATCACGTGCCGCAATGTGAAGACGGAGCCAGTTCTCCGCTTCGGTTCGTGACATCCGTCATTCCCCTCTTTCTTTCATAAACTCCCACACCGTTATGGCGGCTGCCGCGGCGGCGTTAAGTGACTCGGCCTTGCCCTTCATGGGAATGGTTACCCTGTTTGTGCAAAGGGCGAGAGTTTCGTCCGTTATGCCGTTGCCTTCGTTGCCGATTATGCAGATTATGCCGCCGGTTTTGTCTGCCGATATTATGTTTTCGGCGTCGCCCGACGCTACCGTCGCAAAGACCTTCATGCCTTTGCTTTTCGCGAACTTAAGAAATTCGGCGGTGTCGGTTATACGGTAAACGGGAAAGCGAAGAAGGCCGCCCATTGAGGCTCTGAGTGCCTTGGGGCTTCTTATGTCACAGCCGGAATACACTATAAGTCCGTCGGCACCGAGTGCTTCGGCACTTCTGACGACCGCACCGAGATTATCGGGATTTTGCAGGTTTTCGGTAAAGACGTAAAAGCCGTTTGTATCTATATTTTCGATTTTTTCATTATCGCCGTTTTCTCGGCAGACACAGAACATTTCCTGCGTTGTGGAGGTGTCCGACAGCTTTTCGGCTATATCGGGAGTTATGTAATATGCCGATTCCGAAGCCGCCGCGCACTCCGAAAAAATATCGGAATACTTTTCCGCCGCCTCTTCGGTTGCGAAAAATTCTTCTATCGGTGTGCCGCTTCGTACGGCATCGCCGCAAAGCCTTGCGCCCTCAAGCAGAAAACGGTTTGTCTTTTTTCGCTCGCTTGCCTTTAAGAGCAGCGAAGCTGATTTTATTTTTCCGTTTGCACGGGAAGTCAGTTTTTCTAAGCTTTTATTCATCATTTTAACTTGTTACAAAATATATACCGGTAATCGGGAAGGGAGAAGTTCGTATAATTAACAATTAACAATTAACAATATCGGAAGTCCTACGGACTTGATTTATAAAGCTTCGCCTCTTGCGGAGCAACTCCACACTCCACTCTCCACACTCCACTCTCCACACTCCACACTCCACACTCCACACTCCACACTTTCATTGCTAATTGCTAATTGCTAATTGCTAATTATTCACATTTTCCCGCTCCGCACAATATCTTCCGCCATCAGATTTATAAGATACGCCGCGCCGACCAGGAATGTTGGCGACAGAATAAACGCAAGCCATTTACAGCTCACAAAACGCAGCTTGTTCGGTTTAAGACGCAGTCCTTTTTTGTTGCGTATAAGATAAACTGCCAGCGCCACGACACCGATAAATATTGTGCCGTATGTAACAAGAACGGATACTATCATCGCACCGTGCTCCATATTCGCCATGACATATGAATACAATACGGAAATAAAGTTATTGAGAAAATGCAATATCATCGACGGCCACATTGAACCTGTTTTTACTCTTACAAATCCGAGTGCGACACCGGCGATAATCGCGAACGGCACCTGCGAAAAATTGCCGTGCATAAGTCCGAACACAACAGAAGTCATCGCTATGGCAAAGCCCTCACCGTATTTGAGCAGTCCGCCCATGACGACACCTCGGAAGGCGTATTCCTCAACAAGTGCCGGTATAAGAGCGCTGCGAACAGCGTAAACCATAAACTCCGGGCCGTTTGCGGGCAGACCGGATTTTGAAAGCGCGTCCTCGTATGAATAGAACTCTATGCCGAAATTTGAAAAGGCGTTTACAAGAACACTGTCAAACACATTGCCGACAAAGCAAAGCCCGAGCCCGGCGATAATCAGCAGCGCGCAGTCCGTTTTGTTATAATTGAAATCAAACGGAATGTCATACCACAGACCGTTTTTTGTGCGGCTCTTTCTGAACAGTACGGATACAAGCAGGAAGGACACACCGACACAGATAAGTGAATATATCATCTCACAGCAGTACGAAAACGGGCCTTCCTCGGCGTATTTCGTATACACGCTCGATATATGTGTCAGCACATAGCTGAACACTCTTGAAAACAGTATATAGAAGCACACACCTGAGCACAGCACGCACGAATCGAAAAAGATATCCTTAAGCACCTTTTTCTGTGCCGTCTTTCTGACCGCATTCATAAAATTCGGATCGTTTATATTTATTCTGTTGTCGGGAGTTTCGTTCATAAGCACAGTCCTTTCATCGAGATATGCTGCAAGCGGGCGGCAATGGCAATAGCAATAACAATAATTAACAATTGAGGAAAACGCTTTGCGTTTTGGATTATATAGCTGTCGCTAACGGTAAAATTACATATACAGCAAAGGTTTAAACAGAACCTTTGACTGTATCAATTACAGAATGCGAAATTAACAATTCAAATAAACGCTTTGGATTTTGGATTATATAGCTGCCGCTGACGGCAAGATTATCTGCACCGTGTAACTATAATGTCAGCGAAGCTTATAAATCAAGTCCGCAGGACTTCCGACATTGTTAATTCATAATTGTTAATTGTTAATTTTTCCGACCATCACAACGTTCTATCCCGCACCGCCGTACTTAAGTGCTGTTCCGTATTCGCCGTTACGGCATTTACCTTCCGCAGCAATGCTTATACTTTTTGCCGCTGCCGCAGGGGCACGGATCGTTTCTGCCGACCTTGGCTGTCTTGTTGCGTACAGGCTGTTTTTTGGTTGAGCCGTCGGATGTGCCGGAGGTTGATGTTACCTTTGCCGCCTCTTTACGCTTTAAGTCTTCTTCGGAGCGGATAACGGCTGTGATTATCATCTTGACAGTGCCCTCACGTATGGACATTGTCATTTCATCGAACATATCGTAGCCCTCCTGACGGAATGCGACTACGGGGTCCTGCTGAGCGTACGCGCGAAGACCGATTGAACGCTTTAGCTGATCCATGGCGTCGATATGATCCATCCAGTTTACGTCAACATTGTGTATAAGCACCTTGTGCTCAAGCTGAACCATAATCTCTTTGCCGTACTCCTCGGTCTTGGCATCAAGAATGCCTATTGCCTTGTTTACCATAAACTCCGAGAGCTCTTTTGTCGAACCGACATCGGGCAGCTTTTCGTCGCCCATAAGCCACATATATTTGCCCTCAAGACCGGCTATATTCCAGTCGTTCTTGTTGTGGGAAGCGGGGCAGTAAAATTCAACGGCATCGGTTATCGACTCTTTTATCATCTTGCGGATAGTGGCATCCATATCCACACCGTCAAGCACCTGATTACGCTGAGAATATATTATCTCACGCTGTTTGTTCATAACGTCGTCGTATTGCAGAACGTTCTTACGGATTGCGAAGTTGTTGGACTCAACTCTCTTCTGAGCCATTTCAACGGACTTTGAGAACATTCCGGCTTCAATCGGCATTGTTTCGTCGATTTTGAACATATCAAGCGTTTTATAGAATTTGTCGCCTGCGAACAGACGCATGATATCGTCTTCCGCGGACAGATAGAAACGGCTCTCACCGGGGTCACCCTGACGGCCCGCACGACCGCGCAGCTGATTGTCTATTCGTCTTGACTCGTGACGGACAGTGCCGAGAATGAACAGACCGCCGGCTTCTCTTACGGCGTCCGCCTCACCTGCCATCTGCTCTTTATATTTCTTTTCGAGCTCGGCAAAAGTTTTTCTCGCTTCAAGAATCGCTTCGTCATCTGTCTCCGAAAATCCCGTGGCTTCGGAAATAAGCTCCTCGGGGATCTGCATTTTACGCATTTCCGCCTTAGCCATATATTCGGAGTTGCCGCCTAAGATAATATCCGTACCACGCCCTGCCATGTTGGTGGCAATAGTAACGGCGCCCAATTTGCCTGCCTGCGCTACGATTTCGGCTTCACGCTCATGCTGTTTGGCGTTCAAGACCTCGTGCTTGATTCCGGCACGCTTAAGAGCACCCGACAGCTGTTCGCTCTTTTCGATGCTGACAGTACCCACAAGCACGGGCTGACCCTTTTCGTGGCACTTTTTGACCTGCTCGATAATGGCGGCGAACTTGCCTTTTTCGGTCTTGTACATGACATCGTCCCAGTCGTGACGGATCATGGGCTTGTTTGTGGGAATTTCGACAACGTCAAGGGAGTAAATCTCGTTGAATTCCTCGCTCTCGGTCATTGCCGTACCGGTCATACCGGACAGCTTTTTGTAAAGACGGAAATAGTTCTGGAAAGTGATGGTCGCAAGCGTTTTAGACTCCTGACGGACGTTTACGCCTTCCTTTGCTTCGATAGCCTGATGAAGACCCTCGTTATAGCGTCTGCCGAGCATTATACGGCCGGTGAACTCATCGACGATAAGAACCTCGCCGTCTTTTACAACGTAGTCTATATCACGGCGCATAACACCGCGTGCCTTGATAGCCTGATTTATGTGATGCTGAATTGTAAGGTTCTCGGCATCCATAAGGTTGTCGACACCGAAAAATTCCTCGGCGGCGGCAATACCCTTTTTGGTAAGAGTCGCGGTCTTTGCCTTTTCGTCAATGACATAATCGGTATCGGGGTCGATAATTTCTTCGATATCCTTCTTTGCGTCAAGCTCCGTTATCTTTTTGGGCTTCAGGCGGCGGGCGAACTCATCGGCAATTTTATATAAATCGGAAGACTTGTCGCCGTGACCTGAAATGATAAGAGGAGTTCTGGCTTCATCGATTAAAATGGAGTCGACTTCGTCCACGATTGCGTAGGCGTGTCCTCGCTGAACACGGTTTTCTTTGTAGGTTACCATGTTGTCACGAAGATAGTCGAAGCCCATCTCGTTATTAGTGCCGTAGGTGATATCGGCGGCATACGCTTCCTGACGCTCCTCGTTAGTCTTTTCGTGAATGATAAGACCGACCTTAAGCCCCAGAAAACGGTAAACCTTGCCCATCCACTCGGAGTCACGCTTTGCCAGATAATCGTTGACGGTGACTATATGAACGCCCTCACCCGTCAAGGCGTTAAGATAAGCGGGAAGAGTTGCGACAAGCGTTTTGCCTTCACCTGTTTTCATTTCGGCAATACGGCCCTGATGAAGAACGATGCCGCCGGCAATCTGCACCGGGAAGTGCTTCATGTTAAGAACACGCCATGCGGCCTCTCGGCATACGGCAAACGCCTCGGGGAGAATGTCGTCGGTGGTCTCGCCGTTTTTGAGTCTCTCCTTAAATTCGGGAGTTTTGGCTTTAAGCTCGTCATCGGTGAGCTTTGACATTTCTTCTTCGAGTGCGAGAACCTTTTTAACGATAGGCTCATTTCGTTTGATTTCTTTTTTGGAATAATCTCCAAACAGCTTTTTGAGTAATGACAATTAAATCTTCCTTTCAAGTATGTGTGTATACGTAAATCTGAGTTGATGTCTTTGTTTTAGTGTTCGTAAAAAGCGGACAAGCAGTGGTCAGTGGCCGGCGGCCGGTATTCAGTGGCATGTATTCGGTGACCCGTGAACAAGGAAATTCTGCGGACTTGGATTGTAGGTTACGTAACTTAACAAGTCGATTTTCTTTGACGGTCTTATACATAGCGAGCACTATAACTACAAACGCGCAGCGTTTCCTTCACTGGCCACTGGATACTGAATACTGTCAACTATCGCACACTTCCGCCAGCACACATCTGCCGCAATCGGGGTTCTGCGATTTGCATACCGCTCTGCCGTGCAGAACACAGCG
Source organism: bacterium (assembly GCA_963625735.1). Classification (GTDB taxonomy): domain Bacteria; phylum Bacillota; class Clostridia; order Oscillospirales; family Acutalibacteraceae; genus RUG806. Next base: position 3,542 of record CAVFUV010000064.1, on the reverse strand, counting down.
GTGACAGAAGTCGGAGCTTTCATCGGGCGGCAGCAGGGGCCGCATTATTTTTTCGATTTTTTCGGGGTCTTTCTTATCGGCAAAGCCCAGGCGTGTCATAATACGCATAAAGTGCGTATCGCATACAACAGCGTGACCGCCGTAAATGTCGCCGACAATCAGATTTGCCGTTTTGCGTCCGACACCGGGCAGTGTGACAAGCTTTTCGATTGTGTCCGGAACTTTTCCGTCGAAGTCCGACAGAATTTTCTTTGCCGAAAAAACTATATCGTGTGCCTTCTGATGATAAAATCCGCAGGGTTTTACGATTTTTTCGACCTCCGACACATCGCCATCTGCCATATCCTCGACAGTCGGGTATTTTTCGAAAAGCACGGGCGTTATCTCGTTTACCCTTTTGTCGGTACACTGAGCCGAAAGACGGACGGCGACAAGCAGTCGAAACGGCTGTTTTTCGTTAAGGGAGCACACGGCATCCGGATATTCCTTTTTTAACGCGTCAATTGCGTACAGTGCTTTTTCGGACGGTGTCATCACGTTCTCCCTCTTCTTATTTAAGGCGATACTTTCGCAGTATCCCAAATAGTATATATTAACGTTCCCCGAAAATCAAGTGCAAATATAGTATGTTATAAATATTTATTATAAATCGCTTTTTTACACAAGAAAACGGTTTACGTTCGGGGGATTACTGTAAAGTTTACAGCTTCGGTTTAAATTATTCTTAAGCCGTTTTTAATGTTTGCCGTTTATTCTTGTCTTCGTAACATCGCAAAATAGTTTTTTTGCAATTGACTTTTTAAGGCGTATGCTGTATTATTGTATTCGTGTTTATAAAAACTCTGTGTTTTCGCACGTATACTAAAAAACAGGGGAACGGAAAATGAAAAAGCTTAAAGTTATATCAATATTGCTGTCGGTTGTCTTGCTCACGCTTATAATGACACCCGCCGCACTGGCAATCAATACAAATGCCGACTACTACAAGGAAATTCTCGGCGGTGTTGTTGACTCCGACACATTCGAAAAAGCCTTTAACAACATCAACAACACAAACAACAGCGAGGGGCAGACAAGCGTAAGTCTCGGCACTTCGGGCACGCTTAGCGCCATAGCAAAGATACTTCAGTCACGTTTCGGCGGCAGCTACAACGTCGATGAGATTATAGCCGCGTTACAGAATGCACTCGGCAGTACCGACTTAAACAGCATTCTGTCGGGCGGTCTGTCATCCGCTTTAAGCAAGCTGACATCGGGCAGTATCATGAGTGACATCATGAAATATCTTCAGGGTGAGACCGAATCGACAACCGAAGAGACCACCGAAGCCGAGACGGAAGAAGAAACCGAAAAAGAGACCGAGGCCGCAACGGAAACACCCGCGACACAGTCAAACTCCGTATCATACATATATGTTCCCGTAAGCTCGACTCCCGACACATACGTTGTCGAGACTACCACCGAAGAAGTAACCACAATGGAGGAGTATACAGCCCCCGAGAGAGTTACCGTTCAGCCGCTCGAGACCGAAAGCACGACATACGAGGTTGTTGACGACACTGCTTCTTCCGGTGTTACGGCAAAAATGATTATCGGCATAATTCTTCTTGTGCTGTCCGCCGCCGCAGTTGTCGTAGTGGCCATTATACTCAAGAAGAGCCGTGTATAATTCAGAGCATATCGAATATATCAGCGACCGCCTTCGGCTGATCGTATCCCCCCAACACACGTTCGGTACGGATGCGCTGCTGTTGGCGGCGTTTTCACATCCCGCCCCGAACGCCAGATGTGTCGATTTCGGCACCGGATGCGGAATTATTCCGTTTTACTGGCTTCGTGAGGGCGTAAAAAAGGTGCAGGCGGTTGAAATTCAGCCACTTGCCTGCGACCAGGTAAGACGAAGCATTGAACTGAATAACCTGCAAAATGATTTTATTCTGACCGAAGGCGATCTGACCCGTCTTAAGGGCACACTGCCGACGGAATATTTTGACATTATAACGATGAATCCGCCGTATACTCCTTTGGGCGGCGGAATTATAAGCGAGACGAGTGCCGACAGAATAGCAAGGCATGAAACATGTCTCACACTCCCCTCCCTGTGCTCGGCGGCGGCAAGACATCTTAAATTCGGCGGAGCGTTCTGCGTGTGTCTGCGTCCCGAACGACTGCCCGAAATGATGTACGCCATGCACGACGCCGGAATCGAGCCGAAACGCCTGCGTTTTGTCAGTCAGCGTCCGGGCAAAGCACCGTGGCTTTTTCTGCTCGAGGGCAAAAAAGGACGAAAGCCAGGGCTGATTGTCGAAAAAGAGTTATATATTGAAAGTGAAGAGATGGAGAAAATAATAGGGGAATACAAAAACAATTAGCAATTGCTCAAGTGTGGAGTTTGGAGTGTGGAGAGTGGAGTTTGCGAGTGGCGTAGCTTTATAATCCAAGACACGCAGTGTCTTCCTAAGTCTCCGGCCACTGACCACTGGATACCGGATACTTAATGCCAAAGCTCGGATAGCTTTTCACTGCCGGCTGCAGCACACGCAAAATTAAAAGAAAGAGGTAAGTCTATGTCCGGCAAGCTTTATGTCGTGGGAACACCCATAGGAAATCTCGACGATATGTCCCCGAGAGCGATAAAGACGTTAAGAGAAGTCGATTTTATCGCGGCGGAGGATACACGTGTCACAATGAAGCTTCTAAACAGATTTGAAATAAAAAACAGACTGATAAGCTATCACGAGCATAACCGTGCCGAAAAGGGCGAGCTTATTATCGACCGACTTTTAGCGGGTGAAAGCTGTGCCGTGGTGACGGATGCCGGCATGCCCGCGATATCCGACCCCGGTCAGGACCTTGTAAAGCTCTGTCACGAGCAGGGTGTTGAAGTCGTGTCCGTTCCCGGTCCCAGTGCGGTTATTACAGCGCTCGCGATGTCGGGGCTTAATGTCGGCAGGTTTACGTTTGAAGGCTTTCTGTCCGTAAACAAACCAAAACGCCGTGAGCATCTTGAAGAAATAAAGACCGAAAAAAAGACAATGGTGTTCTATGAAGCTCCGCATAAACTGGCGGACACTCTGCATGACCTGTATGTCACTCTCGGCGACAGAAAAACAGCGCTTATAAAAGAGCTTACGAAGATACACGAAAATGTTGAGATTACTACCCTTTCCGAAGTTGACGGCAAATATGACGACCAAAAAATCAAGGGTGAATTTGTTATAATAATCGAAGCCAAAAGCGAAGAAGAGCTAAAAAAAGAGGAGCTTGAAAATGCCCCCGACCCCGTGGAGCTTGCAAAACAGTATATATCCGAGGGCTTAAGCGTTAACGAAGCGGCTAAAAAAGCGGCTAAGGACACAGGCAGCAAAAAAGGCGATATCTATAAAGAACTTGTAAAATGACAATGACAAATCCTTAAAATGAGGTTGACCGAATTGAAAAACGATATTCAGAGTGTAAACAAAGCGATCGTTATTTCGTCAAAAGACAAAAAAGAACGAGAGCTTGAGAACACTCTTCCGATAAAACAGAATATACTAAAC
>CAVFUV010000063.1:0-10705 GCA_963625735.1 bacterium | reverse complement strand
AGATTCTTTCGAAGCCTCTCAGCTCCGCTGCCCTCTCGGCACTTTTCAGAATGCTCGATTATTGTATCACAGTCAAGCCTTGCTGTCAAGCACTTTTTTTAAGTTTTTTTCAGAAGCTTTTTGACGGCTTCCTTCACTTCGTTTTGCGGACTCTGTCGGCGCAGCCCTCAGCTTGCATTCCGCATTGCCCTCCCTCAAAGTGCTTGCATAGTTTACCACTCGGACGGGCGTTTGTCAACGGGTTTTTAAAGCTTTTTTGTGATTTAAACAACGCTGCCGGGATGTTCGCGAAATTAGCAAGGAGCAAAGAGCAGTTATACCGGGATCAGGGGCCGGGGGTCAGGGGCCGGGGAGCTTCGCAAAAGGTCAGTTTTATTCGTTTGACATTACCCGGCGATTCTGCTATACTTCAACTGAAAATAAGGGGGGCATATCTGTGGCTTGTCCGATATGGGTTGTTAAAGAAGTGAAAGCAACCGATGAATATGTTTTGTTTCTGACTTTTGCCGATGGGTCACAAAGGGTTTTTGAGGCTCTGCCTCTCTTGGAAAAGCCCATATATAAAGCTCTCAAAAATGTTACACTTTTTCTAATGGCAAAGGTTGAATGCGGTACAGTTGTATGGAATGACGACACCGATATTGCTCCCGAATATTTATATGAATATTCAAAACCCATAGAAACAAACTGATACATCACACCAAACAAAACTTTACCCCTGCCAAGCATACCTATAACTTGACAGGGGTATTTTATTAATTATATCCGGGGCATCTGTTTTCGCAAGGATATTTAACGATGTTGCGGACAGTTCCAATCAAACAGGACATTCTGAGCTAATGCTCCACTGCTCCTTGCTCCTTGCTAACTTTTTTGCTCCTTACTCTTCCTCAATGTACTGATACGTTACATCCTCAAACTGGTATGTTATCTCACTCTCGTCGCCGAGGCCCGACTTATAGTAGTTTACGCGCTCGACATCAAAGGAGCCGTCCGGGGATACGGTTATAACGGAGCAGCCGCGCTGTGAGCCCTTGTTTTCTATACCTATATATGCAAGGTAGTCAACGGCAAGGTTATATGTGAGGCGGATGCCCTTATATTCAAGGCTTATGTTGTTATAGTGGTCATGACCGCAGAAGAAGCCCTGAGTTGAACCGAGCTCGAGAGCGGTTTCGAACAGTTGGTCATCGTGAATGGGACCGTATGACAGCTTGCCCGTTTCGCCGATTATACCGTCAATATATTTTACATTTTCGGTATCCTGATATCCGTTATCTCTGAACTCCTCGAACGCTTCAAGGTATTCATCACACGGAATATGCAGGAACACAAGGGACTTAGGCATATCCGCACCGAGCGCCTTGTTCTGAGCCGTAAATTCCTCTACAAGCTGTTTATACCATGCTATCTGATTTTCGTGAACATTGTCGTAATACCACTTTATACCGAGAATATCGCCGTCGGTGTATGTGTTGGAGTCAATATAGAACAGCACCTGAGTAATGACGCCGGTTGTGTTCTTGACAAGAATTGCACTGTTGCCGCTGCCGTCAATATCATCGGGACCCTTTTCGAAAATGCACTTAGAGTATTTCTCGTCCATATAAAGCTCGGAGAGATCCTCACGGCTGTAATAGCTGTACGCCTCGGTGTCGTGGTTGCCGTAGGTGACAGTCCAGTAGCAGTCGAGAGTGTCCATAAGAGCCGCGAACTCAAGAGCCGCAGTCTTGTTGTTAAGCGTGCCGGACTGGAACGGTACGGGATATGAGATATCACCGACAACGATTACAAGGTCGGGCTTTTCGGCTTTAAGCAGAGCCGCAACGGTATCCATCGCCTTGCGGTCTTTTGAGTAGCTCATCCAGCCGCCGCCGATGTGAACATCCGTCAGCTGAACTATGCGAAGGTCACTGTCGGTTGTGTAGGTCCAGTAGCCCTCTGCATCCTGTTCGGGAACAAGGCGTGTGTCGTCGTATTCGATGGGCGTAAAGGACTTGGCGTACTTTAACTGCTGTGATTTTATTATGGTGTTTGTGACAGCCGTTATAATCGCAATTGCGGCTATTACGCAGAAAATTATGAGCAGTACCTTCAAGGCGAATTTTCCTTTTGATTTCTTTTTTGTTTCGGGCATGGTGATTCCTCCGAGAAAAATAGATTGCAGTTTTACGGAAACAGCTGTAAGCAGTCGGTATTCAAAGGGGCCGGGAACCGGGGGTCGGGGTTCGGGGACTGCGGAAGTCCTGCGGACTTGTATTTATAAGGCTCCGCCTTTTGCAAACTCCACACTCCACCCTCCACACTCCACTCTTTGAAGCGGCAATAGGCAGCAGAATTCAACCGGCAATATTCGATTTTGTTCTGTTTTCCGTAAAGCTAAAAATAAATGCGATACCGCAACTTGTACAAAAGTAACTGCGGTACCGCATTTATTATATTATATTTGCACCGAATTTGCAACAGGCAAAATCAGTCTGTGCGAAGTGCCTCTACGGGGTCTTTCTTTGCCGCCAAGGAAGACGGAATAAGTCCCGCTATAAATGTCAGGAATACGCTTATCGCGACAAGTGCGACACCGGCAACAAAAGGCAGCGCGGCTGCGGCTCCTGTTTGCGTAAATTTCTGCAACAGCCAGTTTATGGGAATTTCGAGAATGAGCGTTCCCGCTATGCCTATTATACCTGCCGCCAATCCGATGGTTATGGTTTCGGCGTTGAACACACTTGAAATGTCCTTCTTTGACGCGCCGATTGAACGGAGGATACCGATTTCCTTGGTTCTTTCGAGAACGGAAATATAAGTGATAATTCCTATCATTATGGACGATACGACAAGCGAGATGGCGACGAACGCCACAAGAACGCAGGTTACGATATTGAGAATGTTTGTAACGGAGCTCATGAGCATTCCGATATAGTCGGTCAGGGTTACGGTGTAGCCCTCATTGCCGGATGCCGTCATCTGCTCGTTATAATAGTCAACCATATCGCTTAAGGTGTCTTTGTCCTCGAAGCTCTTTGTGTAGAGATAGATTGACGTGGGGCTGCTCTCGTCCGAATAGCCGATTGATGTCAGAGTCTGGTCGAGCGAGCATTCATCATTCAGAGTATCCACATACGCCTGTTTGAATGCGAGAACCTGTTCATCGGTAAGATAGCCTTCTATTATCTTCTTCTGAAGTGTGGACATATCCGAGAAGTCGATAAGGTCGGTTATGTCGAAGTTGAGGATATCAATTTGAGAGAGGTCAATATCATTGAGCATGCTCATGAAGGGCGTCATATCGAGCTTTGTAAGGTCGATTTTGCTCATATCGATATCGGCAAGTGAGAAGTCGTTGACGGTGAGGGTGTTATACTCCTTGCCCGTGATAACGTCCTTTGTCTGATCATTAAGCTGAGCCTGAACGATTTCGCTGTTCTCGGTCTGCTCGAGGGCGTAGTCCATAAGCTCCTGTGTGTAGCCGATGGAGCCTGTGCCGACGGACATGACGTTGTCTGCATCGGGACGGATAATGCCGACAATCTTTATGTCAACACCCTGTTCCTCGAGCATCTTCTTGACATAGACGGTGTTGTTTGTCTGATCGGACCATGTGCCGGTGGATTCGTCTTTTGCGAAGTACTGATAATTGAGCAGCATCTTGAAGCTCATGTTTGTAATTGTCTCGTAAGTGTACTTATCGACAACCTCGTTTGAAAGCTCTTCGCCGCTCGCAAGCTTTGCCATGATGTCGGTCATGAAGTTTTCCTGATTTTTGATGCCGAGACCGTACATGACCATTTCGTTAATCTCGTTGTTTTTGTCGACGATAAGAACAACCTCGTTGTACGCCTCGGGCAGACGGCCGTATACGATTTCATACTGCTTTGAAATAAGGTCGTTGTCGCCGATGAGCTGAGTCCATATATCCGACACAGAGGTCGAGAACATGCTTGAAATGCTGTCGGTCATGGATGTTGTGACAGAGGATGAAGACGCTGTGGAGCTCATAAGGCTTGTCATCATGGAGTTGGGGTTGACCTTTACGACACCCTCGTCACTGTCCATTCGATAGATATTAAGCGGAGTTTCATATTTATATTGTATGTCGTTGCATATTTCGTCAAAAGAGGAACGATTATCCTCAATATACTGTCTGAACGCCTTAAGGTTGTTGGCCTCGGACTGCGAGACGAACGTGTTTACCATTTCGGTGATGGTGGAGTTTACGTAAATCTCGTCAAGATCGTGGTCGGTTGTCATGACCGATTTGCCGAGGTCCGTAAGGGACGTGAGAACGTTATTCATGTCTATCGCCTGCCGTTCGACCGTTACAGGGAACGCGAGGAGCAGGTCATTCTGAACCTTGTCGATATATTTTTCGATACCGTTTGACAGGGCGAGAACAAGGGCAATGCCTATGATGCCTATGCTTCCGGCGAAAGCCGTTAAGAATGTACGTGCCTTTTTGGTGGTAAGGTTTCTGAGGCTGAGCGCGAATGCGGTTGCGGTTGACATGGAGGGCTTTTTGCCTTTTTTGCGTTCTTCTTCAGCCTTTGTCTTTTCGCCCTCGTAGTCCTCTGCCTGAGGCTCGAAGGGGTCGGTGTCGCCCGTAAGCTCACCGTCAAGGACGCTTATGATACGGGTTGAATACTGTCTGGCAAGGTCGGGGTTGTGCGTTACCATGATAATGAGCTTATCCTTGGAAATTTCTTTGAGGATTTCCATTATCTGTACGCTTGTCTCACTGTCGAGAGCACCGGTGGGTTCATCGGCAAGGATTATATCGGGGTTATTTACGATTGCTCGGGCAATGGCGACACGCTGCATCTGACCGCCCGACATCTGTGAGGGGCGTTTGTTGAGCTGTTCGCCGAGTCCCACCTTGCGAAGGGCCTCCGCCGCGCGCTCACGGCGTTCTTTTTTGCTGACACCCGAGAGAGTAAGGGCAAGCTCGACGTTTGCGAGAACCGTCTGATGCGGAATAAGGTTATAGCTCTGGAAAACGAAGCCGATTGAATGGTTGCGGTATGTGTCCCAGTCGCCGTCGGTAAATTCCTTGGTGGATTTGCCGTTGATTATAAGGTCGCCGCTTGTGTATCTGTCAAGGCCGCCGATAATGTTAAGCATTGTTGTTTTGCCGCATCCGGACGGACCGAGAATTGACACAAGCTCGCTTTCACGGAAATTTATGCTGACACCCTTAAGTGCCTTTACGGTGGTGTCACCGGCGGTATAATCTTTTACTATATCTTTAAGTATAAGCATATTAGACCTCCCTTATTGCTTGTTTTTGCCGTCACGCTCTTTTACGGCTTTTCGGTAGTATTTATCTGCCTTGCGGCTCTGACGCTGCAGACGCTTTATGGCTTTATCCTGTCTTATCGAAAGCCTGACAAGCTCCCTCTGAGCTTTTGCGGCCGCTACCGCGTCACCTTCGGCTTCCGCACGGGCACGCCTTATTTCGGCTTCGCCTGCAAGACGGGAATAACTGTTAAGCTGTTCGGTCTCGGTCATCGGTTTGTTGTCGGCCGATGTGTTCCGTACAGGCTCGACATACGGGGACGGGGCTTTTTGGCGGGCGTTCTGTTTTGCCTGCTTCAGTTTTTCACGTGCGACCTGCTTTTTCTCCGTTATGCCGTTTTTGAGTGCCTTTTTCTTGGCTTTAAGATGCTTGCGGCGTTCGTGAATGCTCGAAAAATCAACACGTCCCAAAATGACCATAACAGCCATGAGGGCAATAACCACAACGGCGATTATAATTCCCTTTGTGACATTTGAGGTCTTTTCTTTAGGCTGATATATAACGGTGGGAATGACCGCGTCCTCTTCGTTTGTCTCTTCTTTTTTGGGAGTTTCGGAGAAGAGGAGCTTATAGAGCCATTCTATGACTTCATCGGTAGTCATGGCACCGAGCTTTTCGCCGATATTGGCGGTGTACATGGACATCATTTCGTTGTCGCCCATGCTGCTCTTAAGAGCGTTTGACAGATACTCGGCATTGTCCTCGGTTTTGAGCGCGTCAACGAGATAGCGAAGAGCGGTAACGAGAATAGCGGGCTGATCGGCTTCAATATAGGTATACTGAGCGGACGCTCCGTTTTCGGTACGCTTGCCTGTTTTTGTTGTCGCAGTGCCGAGTGCCGCCGCCTTGTTAAGGTCGGGAGTCGGGAGCTTTATCGGCAGAGTCGTGCCGGATGTAAGCTCGGTGACGATTGAGGAAATGTCAAGCGTTGTGTCAATATTCGTAAGCTCGGAGGGCATCATATCCTCAAGTCCGAGCGTTTTGAGAAGGCTTGTAACGGGATAGAGCAGATTTGTGACGCACTGCTTTATGCCGTCGCTGTTTATGAAATAAACGATATTCGGGAGGATGGATGTAATTGTGTAAACGGGCTTGTTTACCACTCTGTCGAGCAGATTGATTATCGGGGTTGTTATGGCTTCGATAAGCTTGTCGCCCGAGAGTGATTTGTATTCGGAGTATGTTTTTATGTCGTCGGAGTTGCATCCGAGAGCTTCCAGAATCGGGATTATTGCCGTGTCGTAGCCGTTGCCGCCGTGGACTGTTATCATATCGGCAAGGTTTATTGTGCCTTCCGCCAGAAGGAATTTGAGAAGTGACGAGAAGGGAGAGAGTATTGTGGTAAGAGCGGACGAGAAGCCCGATTTTGAGCCGTCCGAAAAGCCCCATGTTGTGCTGTCGGAGAGCTTTGACCATGAGCCGGCACTGTTAAGAGCGGATTTCGCTTTTGAATATTTTGACGACAGTGTCGATGCGACACCGGAGGGGGTTATGTCCGCGCCGAGTGTTTTCATGATGTCGGCGGCACCCGCGTCCTCTATCGCTCCGTAAAGCTTCTTTGCGAGAGTTGTTATAAGCTTGTTGGAATATATTGACGTTGAAAGAATTGACGAAAGCGAGCCTTTGTCGGTGAACTCCTTCATAAACTCGTCAAGTGTGTCGTCAATTTCGTTTATGACCTTTTCGTAATTCTCTTTTGTGAGATTGCCGGTATATTCGATTGAACCGGGTGTAAATTCGGGATAAGTCCATGTGTAGGACTGCACACCTGCGGTGTCGGACAGAGTGAGAGCCTTTATTACAAGTGAAACAAGGTCGTCGGTTGACTTATTAAGAAATGTGTTTATTGTTTCGGTGCTGCCCGAGAGAGCCGGAACAAGCGAAGAAATATTCGATTTATTAAGCTTTATCGTATCGACAAGATAGCGGAGCAGAACGATAAGCGCGGCGTTTTTGTCGGACGTGAAGGTGTCGCCGTTTGCGGAGCCGCAGGACGCGAATGCGTCAAGGTCGATTTCGGGGAGCTTTATATCCACATCGGAATCAACGAGTGAGGACATATCGACTTTGTTGAGCATTTCGGACAGGTCGGAGGAGTTCGAGAAAACATCGGAGCTGTCGATAAGGCTTGAGACACTGCCGAGTGAGAAAAGCCCGGCGACCTTTACCTGCAAGGGAGAAATAAGGGTTGTGAGCGCTTCGGAAACACCTCCGTTTTTAAGGAAATACGCGGCGGAGGGGAGAATTTCGCAAAGCTCGTCAATGGGTTTGTCGACAATGTCGCTTATAAGCTGAAAGACACAGGAAAAGATATTTTTGACCATATTGCCGCGGTCTTTGTTAGCGGAGGCGGTAAACTCCTCCTGCGTCATGATTTTTTCGCACTTTAAGGCGTTAAGCATGGGGACAATGGCATTGGTGTAGCCGTTATCGCCCTTGATTGAAATAAGCACGCCGACCTTGTATGTGCCGCCGCACAGAAGCGTATACAGAAGCTCGTTCATGGGTGAGAGCATTGCGGCAACGGCGGAAGAGAACTGTGTGTTGCTCTTAACACCCCACTTAAAACCGGATGAGGCCTTGACAACGTCCGCAAGTGAGGCACAGGCGGCAATCTTAGTGCTTATATCGGAATATGATTTAAGTGTCTGACTGAGGGACGCCGGGGTAATTTCAATGCCTATCATATTTAAGACGGATGCGTTTTCGTCAATCGCCGAATATATTCCGCTGAAAAGGGAATTGAGGGTGGCGTCATCATAGAGCATGGCATATATGCTCTGCTTGATTTTTTTCGCACCGCCGTTTTGCTTTATGAGAGACTCCGCAAGGGATTCGATTTTGGGAAGGGCGACAGACGCATCGGACTCGGTGACACCCGACGGATATGTTATTGCGGCAAAGCCCGCTGCGGTAAATATCTGAAGGCACATTATAACCGCAAGCAAAACGGCAAGAGCCTTAGTTGTATACTTTTTCATTCATTCAACTCCTTAACTGCCGGGGGCACCGGCGACAGTACGCCTTTTATAATGTTTAAGGCGGCGGTTTTGACATCCTGTCTGATTTCGTCAATCGAGAACGGCTTTTCGGTGAGAAGAGCATCGGAGCAGACGGAAGCGATAAGCTCGGCTATAATATAAGCCGTGCGGTTGGCCTTGTCGGCAGGGCAGCCGTTTTCTTCGAATTTCTTTATTATTGACAGGTAAATGTTTTCAATGTCTTTGTCATAGAAGGACGGGAACAGCCGCATGCAGGACGCTATGTTTTTAGTGACAACGGCAAGCACGTCTTTGTGGTCGACAAGAAAATCTATATACATGTCGATAAACTCATCCGCCATCTGTGCCGCTGTGTAGTTTTCGTTTGAGAGGCGGTCACGCGCGGTAAGCAGAAGCTCCTTCATGGCTTCGGTGCTTTTGAAAAGAATTATCTGTTCGAGGAGGTCGCTTTTATCTTTGAAGTAGAGATAAAAAGTGCCCCGTGCGATGCCTGCCGCCTTGACCACGTCATCAATGGCGGTGGAATCAACGGACTTCTGCTGAAAAAGCCGATAGCCGGTTTCTATTATTTTCAATCGTTTTTCGGTTTTTTTATCGTTCAATTAAATCTCTCCGTGGTTCGATATGAGAATTTTGCGGAAATTACCTAAACTGAGCCTTAAAAAAATGACACTTTGTCAATTTGTTCCGGTAGAGGATACCAAAAAAATGACAAAGTGTCAATAGTAATATTCGAATTGTAAAAGAATAATAATTAATTTAACATTTTTGTTACATTTGGGTGGCAGTGAAATTGTAGACAGGGGCCGGTATCCGGGGGCCGGGGGCCGGTGACATAAGGAAGTCCTGCGGACTTGGATTTATATAGCTTCGCAAAAGGTAAGCTTTTGGGGTAAAAACAGGCTTTACCGTTGGCGGGGCTAAGCCCACTTACTTTTTCATTTTCCTCTTATTTTTCTTAGCCTCTTTAAGTGCCGCCTTTTCCGCCTTTCTCTCCGCCTCGAGCTTTGCTTCCGCCGCGGCCTCTTCTGCGGCTTTGGCTTCGCTTCTTGCCTTTGCGTCGTCATAGAGGGCTTCTATCTCGGCGAAACGGTCATAGTTTTTCTCCTGCGCCACAAGCTTTTCGGCATCGGTGTACGCCTTGACGGCACGGCTGTAAAATGTGTAATCCTTTGTTACAGCTTTCAGACCGTTTTCGTTTTCTTTCTTTTTGGCGTTGAGTGCCTTTATGTCGGACTTGATCTTCTCCGCTTTTTCGGTGTCGTTTCCGTGGCGTGCGACAATCTTTTCAAGATGTGCCAGACGGAGCTTTTCATCAAGTGAATCGGACTCGTCAAACAGTGTCTTGAACGCGGAAATATCAAATTCAGGAATTTTGCCGTCGGGGTAAACCTTATTCGCCGTCTTTTGGCCTCGAAGCATTACACGCGCTTCTTCTATTCGGTCACGACGGATACGCTTTTCCTCTTTTGTCGTCTGAGGCATGGCTTTTGCGTCCGCGAGAATGGTGTCGGGTACGGTGAAAACGCTCTCTTTACCGGCTTTCACCGTCTGCTTTGCTCTTTCGAGTTTGGCGGCGACAACGGGGTCACTGAATTTATTAAGCTCAGCTACCGCAAGCCTGGATATTTCAATTTCTTCGTTAAAATCCTTCTGACGGCGGTATTCTTTTTTAGCCGCCCTGATTTCCTCTTTGTCCTTTGTCGCTTTCGCTTTCTTTATTTCGTCCTTTGACAGGATATAAGGCTCAGCCGCCGCGTTCTGTCTTGACGAACGGACAAGATCGACCGCCTCAACAAGGTCTTTGTCTCTCGATACACCGTTGCCGTAGTCCTCAAACAGCGCGCGGATTTTGAGTATGCGAACCATACCCTTCTGCTTTAATTCCGTAAGGTCATAGAAAAAGTACGGAATAACGTTCAGTGCCGCACCGATAACGGAGAGCAGAATAAGCAGATATATAAGACTGTACAGAACATCGGGGTTATATTTCAGGATATCATAGGCGTTTTCGTACCCGTTATTCGAATTTATGCCGTAGCTGTCGAATATCGCCGGAAGAACAGTGCCCGTGGCAAGACCGATAAGTGAACCGATTATGCCGACAGCGGAGAACATTCCGTCAATGCGTTCACCGGAAATATAGTGCTGATAGTCACGTATATCGGCGTTTACCGCGGGTGACAGAATCATCGAGAACGAGTTTACAAGGGCGTTTACATACAGGCACACAAGCACAAGCCATATCGAATGCGCAACCTTTATGGACGGATACATAAGCGCTATAAAACCGATATTGAGCAGGTTTGTATATATAAGCACCTTCTTTTTGCCCCATTTTCTTATGGCAAGAGGCGCGGCTATCATACCCCACAAAGAGGCGTTGCCGTAAATCAGAGTAATAAGCGCATAC
>CAVFUV010000062.1:0-10779 GCA_963625735.1 bacterium | reverse complement strand
GCCTAAGGTAATGAACAGTAATCATGCAAACCGTATCACTAAGGTTTTGACAGATTCTATCAATTCTGGTGTTATCGGTAGCAAGGCTGTTCTGGAACTGCTTAAATATGCAGGATTATGCGTTGGACTACTATAAAGAGTATTTCAAGAGCGATGATGAAATCCATGAAATCGTCAACTTCAATTATAAGACAACAACAAAAGTCTCTGTCATGGGAAATCTGCTTGATGTGTTTGTGTATGAATATGTTGACAAAGAAGAACATGATGCTAAATTGCTTTTCAGCGGTATGCTCCTTAAAGAATACCATGTAAATAAAGATACTGGTGAAATAGAAGAAATACAGTAAAAATGAAAGCCTTGACCACAAACAAATGGTTAAGGCTTTTCTTTATACTATCGTAATACTAAACTTACGGAGTGCTGTGGAGTGATAGGCCGAGTTAGGGAAAGTAGAAATCCCAAAAAGGTAATACGGGTATCACTTATGGAGAGTTATGGAAAGATAGGGTGAGTGCCTGTTAATCTTTTCTTACATATTTTTCTCCGTTCACATTCGAAGCATTACCTTATTTTGCGGATATGCATTATGCTTCAGATGTTTCCCTCAATCGTTTTTTGACAGCAAATAATTCTGCCGGTGCTTATTTCTTCTCAGATAATGTTAAAATTATTTTTGAAGCGAAATAAAAAACGGCAATGGCACCTATTGCGAATAAAACAAAGGTAAAACCCTCGCGAACCAATTCACAGAGAACATGAACAATATCTGCTGTCTGAGCCGCGGCATTTTGAATACCTGTATTCTTCTCAAAACCGGCAATGTCAAATAATACTTCAAGTGTGTCTACCATATCGCTGTCCAGTTCGCTGAAATCGGATCTCCATGAATAATATGTACCGACAGGGTCAATGGCGCAATCATAAAAATCACAATATATCTCATACGCTGCCCATGCGACAAAAAATAGAACATTAAAAATCGGCATTCCCCTCAAGAATGGCATAGTCCATACAATCCAAGGCACTTGTGCCTTCCTCAGCCACTGACCACTTCCCCTTGCAATTTCCCCCAACTTCCACTATAATGAAACCATCAAATTCCGTTATAAAGAAGGACTGTTCCCATGGAAGTTTATATCATCAGACACGGCGAGTCCACATCAAACATCGGGCTTACACATGAGCTTGACTGCCTTCTCTCCCCGACAGGCGAAAAGCAGGCGGACTGCCTCGGCCGCTATCTTAAGGACACTCATTTTGACAAAATATACTCAAGTCACCTGACCCGTGCCGTTCAGACAGCCGCGGCGGTTGCGAAATATCAGCAGGGTGAGCCGGAAATTACCGTTATACCGGATTTCTGCGAGATGAGCACACCTGCGGATTTTGAGGCGAATATCGAGCTTCAAAAGTCATTTTACCCGAATATAAAATACGTCGGCACAAAAATCAGCGACAGCAGCGCAATCGATTCGGCACGCCTTCAGAACGCCCTCGACAAATATGTAATTCTGCCCGCAATAACAAACACAACGGAGATTGAAATCAAAGACGGCAAGGAACGCCGTAAAAATCCCGAAAGAATTCTCATTGCCACGCACGCCTGCGCCATTGCCATTCTGATGGGCGCGCTTGTCAACTTCAGATTTGACGTAAATATGAATGTCGTTCAGCATAACACATGCATGAACAAGGTTGAAATATTCCTTCAGGACGGCATCCCGCGCAAGAGATTTTTACGCTACAATGACATTTCTCACCTCCCGGACGAATTGCGGCTTGCGGGTCAGTTCTGACAAAATATCGCATCTGTCGACAAAAGAAAAAAGCCAAGTAACAAAACTTGGCTTTGATGGCAGAGGAATAGGGATTCGAACCCCAACAGGCAGAGTCAGAGTCTGCAGTGCTAACCGTTACACTATTCCTCTAAATCGATATTGTGTTCCGCAAGGAACGGTTGATATTATATAATGGATTCAGCCTTTTGTCAATAGCAAATTTCGAAATTCTGCAAAAAAAACAGTTGCAATTTATCATACCGCATATTATAATAAACAGGCAACAGGCCGGTGTGTTGGAATTGGCAGACGAGGCGGACTCAAAATCCGTTGGGCTAACACCCGTGCGGGTTCGACCCCCGCCACCGGCACCAGGAAAAAAGCGTCCCACGGGGACGCTTTTTTCAATGATATCCGTTCCTGCCGGAACGGGTGATATATCTTCGATATGATATCGCACTGCGTGCGGTGATACAAGCCTAACGGCATATGACGGAACGGATATTATATCACATCCCCTCAGCAAATATATCATACGGCAACGCCGTATATCATATCGCGACAGCGATATATCATTAAAAAAGCCCCTCGGATTTCTATTTCCCAAAAACGATATTTTCTTGATTTTGGGAAATAGATTTTGCCGATTACCGATATGCACAGACAGCTCCGCCGCTAATAAAATACATCAAAATATTGAAAAGTCAGAAAAATTCACCGAAAATTATATTTAAAAGTCGGTTTCCATGTTTTCAAGCCGAATGACGGTCAGTCTCTATTACAGCAGCAATCTGTCCGAGCAGCAAAAAAAGCCCTGCCCACACCGGACAAGGCTTTTTATTTTATTCAGCTAATACACATATTCGGCACTGAAAATCCGCAGTCGTTATAAAATGCGGAACTCAGTCCTCAAAACCTGCCTGCTGTAATTCGACTCCACTCTCCACTCTCCACACTCGGAGCACACTGTCCCTGCTCTTTATTCCGAAATTTCCACCGAATAAAGGTACTCGCACTTCATCTCATCCGGATTGACAGCCGGGAAGGACAGACGAACCCTGCCGTTGTCATCCGACACCTTAATGGGCGCGTCGTTTGCGAAAAGTCTCGCCTTCAACGCGGGTGAATACGGCACTTCGGTAAGTGTCACATCGCCAAAGGGGTATTTTGACAGTGTGGCATAGATCTTTTTGCCGTCCTTTGATTTTGTATAGTAAATACCGGGTGTTTCGTTTTTGGTATATACACGTGTGGCGTAAATCGCTTCGCCGTTGACGGAAAGCCACTTGCCTATCTGTCTTAAACGCTCTTCCATAATAACGGGGATTGTGCCGTCCGCCGCAGGGCCGATGTTAAGCAGGAAGTTGCCGCCCTTTGACACAAGCGAGCAGAGCATCTCGATAAGTTCCTTAGCTGAAAGGTAGTTGTTGACACCCTCCATTCTGTTAAGACCGAAGCTTCTGCCGATGCCTCGGCACTCTTCAAAGGGACGGTCAAGCACAATATCGTTTATGCCGCGTCCGTCCACCACCGTGCCGTACTCCGTTGTGAAGTTGCCGCCGAGACGGCCTCTTGTCTCACTGCCCCAGCGGTCATTGGGTACGATATAGTCTTTAACGGGGCTTTCGTTATAAAGCCAGGTCAGGAATTCCGTTGAATGCCACACCGTGGACGGGTACACCCATTCGCCGTCCGTAAAGAGCGTGGCGGGCTCATATTTTGTGATAAGCTCCTTCATCATCGGGTGCAGGTGTTTAATCGCAAACTCCTCGGGATTTTTTAGATACAGCGGATGGAACCACTCATAAATCGAGTGATATACACCGAATCTTACGTTCGTCTTGGCAAGCGACTTTTTAAGCTCCGCAAGAAAATCTATGTGCGGACCTGTGTCGACACTGTTCCAGTTCCAGGCGTAATCGGATTTCCAGAGGCAATAGCCGTCATGGTGCTTTGACGTGATGTTCATATATCTCGCGCCCGAAGCCTGCATAATCTCCGCCCACTTATCGGGGTCGAAAAGCTCGCACTTAAAACCGCTTGTGAAATCCTCATATCTTGAATTTTCGCCGTAGACACGTCTCTGAAAATCCACAATGGCGGGCTTTTTGTCGTTTAAAAGCTGCCACATATACCACTCGGAATAATTTTCGTCATTGGAATACGCCGGCACGGAATAAAGACCGAAGTGAATGAATATACCGAACTTTGCGTCCGCAAACCATTCGGGAACGGGACGGGAGTTAAGCGACTCCCAGTTGTTTTCGTAAATCATATAATTTCCTCTCTTCTTAAAAGCTTCAGCTTTGATTTTTATATTAACATATATCTCCCGTTTTTTCAACAAAAACAGATTGTCTTAAAAATGTATAGCAAACTGCCCAAAGTTTTTTGAGAAAATTTGTTAACAATTATTGAACGAAAGCGAAAAATGTTATATAATGTTCCCGAAAGTAACAATTGAGGTGACTGCCTGTGTTAAGCTCTTATATTAACGCCCTGATAAAGTACGCAATCGATAATTCCCTTATCGAGGAATGCGACACCGTGTGGTGCAGAAACTCGCTTATCAAGCTCTTTAACGAAGACGAGATTGATGCCGACGCAAAGCCCTCCGACGGCACTTTGGCCGAAATTCTTAGGGGTCTGTGCGATATCGCGGTTGATAAAAAACTCATAGAAAATTCCGTCACTTACCGTGACCTGTTCGACACCGCCCTTATGGGTGTTCTGACGCCCCGTCCTTCGTGGGTTATAAATAAATTTAACGGACTTAAGGAGCAGGACAAAATAAAGGCGACAGACTGGTATTATGCATTCAGCCGTGCCACAAACTATATAAGAGTTGACAGAGTGTCTAAGGACCTGAAGTGGGTCTACCCCGGCAAATACGGCAATCTTGACATTACGATAAATCTGTCAAAACCCGAAAAAGACCCCAAGGCCATAGCCGCCGCCAAAAACGCCGTACAGAGCGGCTACCCCAAATGCCAGCTGTGCAGAGAGAGCGAGGGCTACGCCGGCAGAGTAAACTTCCCCGCGCGTGAAAATCACAGAATAATCCCCGTAAAAATCTGCGGCGAGGACTTTTTCTTCCAGTACTCCCCCTATGTATATTATAACGAGCACTGCATCGTGTTTAACTCAAAGCACACACCGATGAAAATCGACCGTTCGGCTTTCTCGAAGCTACTGGGCTTTGTGAACGAATTTCCGCACTATTTTGTCGGTTCAAATGCCGATCTGCCCATTGTCGGCGGTTCGATTCTCAGCCACGAGCATTTTCAGGGCGGACACTATGAATTCCCGATGGAGAGAGCCGAAATTGAAACTCCCCTGTGCTTTGACGGCTTTGAGGACGTAAAAGCCGGAATTGTGGCGTGGCCCATGTCCACAATAAGAATAGCGAGTGAAAACAAAGAGAGACTTGTGGATCTTGCCGACAAAATCCTGCTGTCATGGAGAGGCTACACCGACAGGGACGCGTTTATATTTGCCGAGACCGACGGCGAGCCGCACAACACCATAACCCCCATCGCAAGACGCCGTGGCGACAAGTTCGAGCTTGACCTGGTTCTGAGAAACAACATTACAACCGAGGAGCATCCCTTAGGCGTATATCATCCGCACGCCGAGCTTCATCATATCAAAAAAGAAAACATCGGTCTTATTGAAGTCATGGGACTTGCCGTTCTGCCCGCAAGACTTTCGGGCGAACTGAAGGCTGTCGCCGACGCTCTTGTAAGCGGCACGGATTTAAGAGCCGACGAAAAGACCGCAAAGCACGCCGACTGGGCAGAGGAAATCAAAAAGAACTACCCCGACATAAACGAAACCAACGCCGACGAAATCGTAAAGAAGGAAACCGGAGCGGTATTTGAAAAGGTGCTTGAGCATGCCGGCGTTTTCAAACGCACAGACGAGGGAAAAGCCGCATTTATGAAATTTATTGAGTCTGTACATCTTGACTGATTTATTCTTTTGTGGTAGAATAAAACTGTAAAGATTGTAACCAAACAACGGAGGCGTTGATATGAAAAAAATTATTTCCGTTATTTTATGCGTATGCATGCTTTTTACAGGGCTGTCCCTTTTCGCTTTTGCCGAGGACACACCGTGCGAGCATGAATACAAGACAACAGTCGTAGCCCCTACCTGTGCCGAAAAAGGATACACCCTTCACACCTGCGGCAAGTGCGGCAACTGGTACAAAGACAACGAAAAGCCCGCTTTAGGTCACTCCTACGGTGCATGGGAAACCGTAAAGGAAGCCACCTGCACCGAAGAAGGACTTATGCAGCGTTCATGCACTCGCTGCGGCGCTTACGACACAAAAACCGTTTCAATCCTCACACACGTTGACAAGGACGAAAACGGCAAGTGCGACAACTGCGGCGCGGATGTTGAAGTAGAGAAAATATTCTCCCCCTTCGACTGGCTCAAGCAGCTCTTTCAGGCTATAAAAGAGTGGTTCGCATATATCTTTAAGTGATTTTTCCCATCATTTGGTAACTCCTTATAAAAAGCCCTGCCCGAGAACACATCTCGGGCAGGGCTTTTTTGTTTGCCTGTTAAAATGAACTATGCAAAACGTACAATTAGTGTGGAGTGTGGAGTGTGGAGTTTTCCTCTTGCGAAGCTTAAAACCTAAGTCCGCAGGACTTCCTCAGTCCCCCGCCCCCCCGACCTCCGGTCCCCGGCCCCTGATTTTACTCCAGCTCAAACGCTCCGGTATACAGCTTATAATACGTTCCGTGCTGGGCAATCAGGTCATCATGACTGCCGCGTTCGATAATTCTGCCATGATCAAGAACCATAATCGCATCCGAATTGCGTACGGTTGACAGACGGTGCGCAATGACAAATACCGTTCTGCCCTTCATAAGAGCATCCATACCGCGCTGAACAAGCAGCTCTGTGCGTGTATCGATTGAGGATGTCGCTTCATCCAGAATCATAACGGGCGGGTCTGCGACTGCGGCACGCGCGATTGAAATAAGCTGACGCTGTCCCTGTGACAGGTTTGCGCCGTTTGACGTGAGCATCGTGTTGTAGCCTTCGGGCAGACGTGTTATAAAGTCGTGGGCGTTGGCGAGCTTTGCCGCCTTTATGCACTCTTCGTCCGTCGCGTCAAGCTTGCCGTAGCGGATATTGTCCATAACCGTACCCGTAAAGAGGTTGACATCCTGCAGAACTATGCCGAGCGAGTGACGCAGATCGTCCTTTTTAATTTTGTTTATATTTATGCCGTCATAGCGGATTTTGCCGTCCGCAATGTCATAGAAACGGTTGATAAGATTTGTGATTGTTGTTTTGCCCGCGCCCGTAGCGCCTACAAACGCGACCTTCTGACCGGGCTTTGCGTAGAGTGAAATGTTATGCAGAACGGGCTTGCCGGGTTCATACTCAAAATCAACATCGTCAAGCACAACATCCCCCTTAAGAGGAGTATATGTAACAGTGCCGTCGGCGGAGTGCGGATGCTTCCACGCCCAGTTGCCCGTGCGTTCGGAGCATTCGGTGACATTTCCGTTTTCGTCCGTCTTGCAGTTGACAAGAGTAACATAACCGTTGTCGGCTTCGGGCTCGTTGTCTATCAGATCGAAAATTCTCTGCGCGCCCGCCATTGCCATTGCGACGGCGTTTATCTGCTGTGACGCCTGGTTTACCTGCCCCGTGAACTGCTTGCACATACCGAGGAAGGACGCCACAACGCTCACGGCAAGCGGAGCCGTAATGCTGCCGACAGATATAACATTTTCAAGTGAAATATTGGGGAGTGTGTTTACGGTAATCATAACACCGCCGACAAAGCACACAAGAACATAAAGAATATTGCCTATGTTGTTCATGATGGGTCCGAACACGTTGCCGAATGCGTTTGCCGTCTCGGAGTTCCTGAAAAGGTCCTCGTTAACCTTATCAAAATCCTGCTTTACGGCTTCTTCGTGACAGAAGACCTTTACGACCTTCTGACCGTTCATCATTTCTTCGACATAGCCTTCAACCCTGCCGAGACTCTCCTGCTGACGCATAAAGTAGCGTGCGGAGTTGCCGCCGATCTTCTTGGTCACCTTCGACATCGCTATAACGCCGACAAAAACGACAAGCATAAGCGACACGCTGTAATAAATCATGACCGCCACAAGGAATATAAGCGTAATTCCGGCGGATACCACACTCGGGATACCCTGGCTTACAAGCTGACGCAGAGTATCGATATCGTTTGTATAAAGACTCATTATGTCGCCGTGTGTGTTCTGATCGAAATATTTTATCGGGAGCTTTTCCATCTTGTTGAACATACGCTTACGCATTTTGTCAAGAAAGCTCTGTGTAAGAAGTGCGACAAGCTGTTCTTTTATTCCGACCGCTATAACGCCGATAACAAGAATGATTGTCATAGTAAGAAGGCTCTTGCCGACCACAGGTGAATACTGTGCCCATGCCGCCGCACCGCCCGCGGTTTTGGCAAGTGCGAGACCGTCGACTATGTTTGACGTAATGCTCTCGATATAAACCGCCGGCATAACGCCTATAACAGCGTTAACGGCAATGCACACGACTATTGCGATAACAAGTGCCGGATAGTCGTGCATAAGAAGCTTTATAAGACGCATAATCGATTTGGGGTCAAGCTTCGCTTTGCCCCCGGGGGCGTTTTCGGGGATATTCTTCGCGGTATTTTTCTTACTCATCGTCATCACCGCCTTTGTTCTGTGAATAATAAACTTCTTGATAGATGGGGCTTGTCTTTATGAGCTCATCATGCGTGCCTATCTGATCAATTGTGCCGTTGTTCATGATAATAATCATATCGGCATCCTGAACCGAAGAAATACGCTGTGCTATGATAATTTTTGTGGTACCGGGAATTTCTTCCTTAAACGCCTTTCTTATCATGGCATCGGTATGGGTATCGACAGCCGAGGTCGAGTCATCGAGTATGATAACCTTCGGCTTTTTAAGAAGTGCTCTCGCAATGCAAAGACGCTGCTTCTGACCGCCCGAAACATTGGCGCCGCCCTGCTCTATATAGGTGTCGTATTTATCGGGGAAGGAGGACACGAATTCATCCGCCTGCGCCTGCCTGCAAACACGAACAAGCTCTTCGTCCGTAGCATCGGGGTTGCCCCAGCGGAGATTTTCTTTTATCGTGCCCGAGAACAGAACGTTTTTCTGAAGAACAACGCTGACGGCATCTCGAAGCGGCTCAACGGCGTAATTCCTCACGTCGACACCGCCGACCTTTACACTGCCCTCCGTTACATCATAAAGACGTGAGATAAGCTGAATAAGGCTTGTTTTGCCCGAGCCCGTGCCGCCGATAATACCGACGGTCTGACCCGATTTTATGTGAAGATTTATGTTTGACAGAGCGTTCTGCTCCGCCTTTGCCGAATATTTGAACGATACGTTATCAAAATCAATGTCGCCGTTCTTTACTTCCGTGACGGCGTTTTCGGGGTCTGTAATATCGCTTACTTCGTCCAGCACTTCCTCAATTCTCTTTGCGGAGGCTATTGCCATTGTGACCATAACAAGAATCATGGTTACCATCATAAGTGACATAAGAACCTGCATTGAATATGTAATCATTGACGACAGTGTGCCGACACCGAGCTCAACGCCCGCTGTGTTTATGACTATTTTAGCGCAGAAGAAAGAGATAAGAAGCATTGAAGCATACATGCCTATCTGCATTGTGGGCGAGTTTGTGGCGATAATGCGTTCAACAACAAGGAAGTCGTGTTTAAGCTCCTCACTTGCCGCACCGAACTTTTTCTCTTCGTAGTCCTCACGAACAAAGCTCTTTACGACACGCATGCCCTTGATATTTTCCTGTACCGAAGCGTTAAGCTTGTCGTACTTCTTGAATACCGCCTTAAAACGGGGTGTCGCAAGTCTTGTGACAAGATAGAAGGCAAAGCCAATGACGGGAATAAGTCCCGCGAAAATCCATGCGAGCTTTTTGCCGACCACAACAGACATTATTGTTGCGAAAATAAGCATCAGCGGCGCGCGGACGGCTGTGCGGATTATCATCATAAAGGCGTTCTGCACGTTTGATACATCCGTTGTAAGACGTGTTACAAGGCTCGATGTGCTGAATTTGTCGATATTGCCGAATGAGAAGTTCTGTATGCTGTAAAACAGATCCTGTCTCAGATTCTTTGCGAAGCCCGCCGCGGCGGTGGCGCAGAACTTGCCCGACATCACTCCGAAAAACAGTGACGCAAATGCCACGGCAATAAGAATTATTCCGTAAATCACAATGTGCTTTATATTGCTTCCGGCGTTAATTATGTTTATCAGCTTTGCGGTAATAAGAGGAATTACACACTCACAGCTGACTTCACCCACCATAAGAATGGGTGTCAGGATTGTCTCTTTTTTGTACTCTCTTATGCTTTTTGCGAGTTTTTTTATCATTGCTTTCGCTGACCTCCTTCGGGGTAGCCCGACGATGGCATTTCTATGCCCAAATTGCCGAGCAATCTGTTCAGATATGACCTTAACTGTGTTTTTTCTTCGTCCGAAAAGCCCGTAAGCAGCTGAGCCTCGGCGGCGTTTATCACGGCATCCGTTTTTTCGTCGACTTCCATCGCCTTTTCGGTGGCGACTATCTGCTTGCACCGTTTGTCTTTTTCACTCGGGACAAGCTTAAGAAATCCCTTCGCTTCAAGCCGTGAAATTATTCCGGCGACAGTTGCGTGACTGAGCTCCAGCGCCTGCTCGAGATCCTTCTGAAAAATCTCGTTTTCGGGCTGTTTTGACAGAAAGTGCAGTATAAACATCTG
Organism: bacterium; assembly: GCA_963625735.1. GTDB lineage: Bacteria > Bacillota > Clostridia > Oscillospirales > Acutalibacteraceae > RUG806. The sequence continues at coordinate 196 of CAVFUV010000062.1, read as the reverse complement.
TGCGCTTGTAAGCCCCGTTTTGTTGACCTGGCGTGAAATATCGCTGTCGACCGCATTGCCGATTACCTTGAACAGCGGCCCAATATGCTCTGTATTATGCACCGTACACACTCCTTTTTTGTCGCGTGCGACATAATTTATGTAGCATGCAACATAATATCACAATGTGGCGGGTTTCGCAATATGCAAATATACC
>CAVFUV010000061.1:0-10830 GCA_963625735.1 bacterium | reverse complement strand
CCCCGACCCCCGGCCCCTGAAAAAGCCGCCGCCCGGATATCTGTCGATATCCGGGCGGCGGCTTTTTCAGAAGTTGTATTTCTTTTTGTTCTCTTCGTCGTGAAGTCCGGCAAATACCTTGTCGTCCTCAAAGCGGCTGAACATTTCATCGTCGTAGTATGAGAACTCTCCGTTGTCTGCCGGGGGAGTAAACTTTTCGCGTTTTTTCTCCTCTTTTTCTTTTACAGAGAATTTCGGAGGTTCGGGCTCGGCGGGAGGAGTAAACAGGTCACGGATGCGTATTTTCTCCGCCCTTCTCTGTTTGTATTCCTCGTCAATCTCTTTGACGGTCTGCTTGTGCTTGTTCGCGGTGGCATTGATATCGGCGTCAATATCATTGAAAAGCTCGGTATTGTCGTCGAGCCGTGCTTTGCGGTGAAGCTCGTCCGTGAATTCACGGACAACGTCGTGCTTTCGTCCCGTATCACGGGGGCGTTCTTCGCTGATAACAGGGACATCTTCGGTCTCATTATATTCGGGCTCATCATGATATTCCGGCTCTTCGGGTTCGTTCTTTTCACGACTGAACAGTTCCGAGAAAATCGATTTCTTTCTGCCTCTGCCGGCACTGTTTTCGGAGCGTTTTGAATGTCTGTTCGCAGTGTCACTGTCTTTGCTGAAGGAATCGAGCGCTGACAGAAGATCTTCTTCTGATGTTTTTGTTTCCTCCGGCTGTTCCTTGGCGGGAGCGGATTCGACTGTGTGGGAGTTGTTTGCCGTGCCATCGGCAGGTGCCTCGGTTTCGGTGACGGGTTTGGTATCGATATCTTCGTCAATCGGCGGCAGATCCGATATAGCACCCTCGTTGTCAACGTCGTCATCCGTTTTCTTGAAGGGCAGACGTGCACGGGGCTTTTCACTCTTTGCAAGTGCCTTGGGTGCGAAAATGCATACGGCAATCCATACCGCCTGCAAAATTACGGCGACAATTGGTGTTATTCCCGTGAATGCGCCTGTGAACATAAGTACCGCAGACAGTACGGCACCGAGAGCGGTAAGACAGGTGCAGGCAAGCTTTGACATATGGCAAACGGAATTGAGGTGAACCGAAGCGGCACCACAGCGGCACATGCTTTCGAGCGTATCGTCAAATACGATGCCGGCCTCCTCTGAATCCGTAACAGCCATGCGGGCGTTGTTTATCTTATCGGAAGTCTTTTTAAGGAGCGTTCTTACGCTGTCATGAGGCAGAGAGAGCAGTTCCTCTGTGTATTTGTCGGTAAGGTTGGGGTCAACCGTGGATACGAGAATATTTACGCCGTTGTCGGCAAGCGTTCTGAGATTCGCGGCAGCCGAAGCACAGCAGGAGTATTTTACGGAGAACAGAGCTATAAACTGCCCTTCCATCGCAAGATATACACTTTTGCAGTCACTGCCGGACATAACGGCCGCCAAAGCTTCGCTCGGAACCTTGACATTGTGATTTTCGAGCAGCTTGTGTGTGCCGAGAAGCACCTTACAGCTGTTTATCCATGCGGAAACGCCGAGACGGTCCTCGCATATAACGCCGTCAATCGGGGGTATACGGTCTTCGTATCCCGCAACAGCCGGGGCAAAAGCATCCTTAAGCACACCGCCCGAGGAGTTTGTAAGAACACCTGCGACAAACATCGCCTGTTTTTCTCTTACGCCCTTTGTGCAGCTGCAGGCGGTTACCTCGGCTTTTATAATATCCGCCGAGTCGATAACAACATCGTCGATATTCGCAAAGTCGGCGGAGTCCGCAAAACTCTGAATAAATGATGATTTTGATGAAAGTGATTTGTTCTCTTTTGCGATTGCGTTGCCGCATGCGAAAAGACTGCCTATCGGGAATGACAGTATCGCCGTCAGTGCCGCCGCCGTCACACCGGACGGGAGTGACTGCGTGATTATGCCGCCGATAATTCCGATAACGACCGACGCGCCCAGAGAGATGAGAACGGCCTTTGAATCGGGCATCGCGCTCGACGCGCTGTCACCCGTGCGTTTTAAGAATGTGCGGATAAATCTTGTTTTGCCGGGGTAGACTATGTTTATACTGCTGTCGGCTTCGGAGTCTCTTAAAAGCTCTTTTATGAGCTTTTCGTCGGACACCTTGCGAAGATACGATTTGTCGCTTTTTGCGGATGCCGTCTTAAAGCAGTGGCGTGCCGAGTCATAGAAGAAAACCTTCGACATAAGATACGGCACTGTGAGCAGTATTGCGGCAGGGGTGAGCAGGTGCAAATCGGATTCAACATTCGCCTTTACGAAGAACATTGATATGTTCTGCAAAAGCGTGAACAGCATCATAAATGTAATGGAGGTGTCCGCACCCGGTGTTGTCTTAAGGAGCGAGACTATGCCCTTTTTGAAATCGGGCAATAAAATTACGAGAACAGCCGCCAGAAATACGCAGTTGAAAATATTATACGCCAAAGTACTGCCGCCGAACACGGTGAATGTGCCGGAGTTGTTTGAGGCACTGACAGCGGTTATCAAATCCGTTAAAAGCAGAACAACGCCTGCCGCAAGAACGGCAAATGTTTTTATAAGAGCGGTCTTGCGGATTTTTATAAGCTGAGAGAAAATTTTCTTTCTGTCCTGCGGGTCATTGAATTCACCGCAGTTTACGGGAGTGAAGGAAGCGTCGGTGTTCTCGAATTTTTCGGCAAGACCGGACAAAAACGCACTCTTTTTCTTTTCGGTGTCGGAAGAAAATCTGCCGTCGGTGCTTTCGTCCGCATTGTGGTTTTTTTTCTTGCTGTCCCAGAAATTGAAATTGTTTATTTTTTTCTGTCTTGCGTCCTTGAGGGCTTCCTCACGTGCCTTGTCTTCATCGTTTACGGTGTTGTAGCCGTCCATCATGAGCTGATCGGGGTCATGCGGAATGTCATCCGACGCGCTGTCGGCAATTTCTCTTAAAAGGTCGCCCCTGGAGGTGAATTTTTTTGTTTTTCCGGAGGTTGTTGTCTCACCTGTCTGTGCGTCTGCACTCTCGGCAGGTGTATTCTCCGATTCCGAAATATCGGTAAATTCTTCACTCATGAAAGAGAGCTGCTCGGGCTCGGCGGGGGAGTCTTCGATTATCGTGTCGGTCTTTTCTGCGGGTGCGGAGTCGTCAAGCCCCTCTATGTCAAATGAAAAACCGTCTTCCGATACGTTTTCGGTTGAGCCGTTCGCATCGGTGATAATCATTCTCTTTGTGCCGTCGGGGGATGAGTGCGCATCGTCGTATGTGCGGATTTTCCCTGTGTAGCCCGTGTGGGGATTCTGCGGAGCGGAACGGGGTGCGAACCTGTCCGTAAATTTATCCACATCGGTAGGGGAGCTGTCGGTCTGCCCGTGAGCGGACACAAACGGCGTTGAACCTGTTTTTATGAATCTCTGTGTCGTGGTGTCGATTATGTCGCCGTCACTCTCCGGGAGCTTTATACCGTCACTGCCCGTTGTGTGAACGGTCGGAGCGGGATTTATTTTTCTGCCGCCGTCGTCTGTCGGCAGAACAACACCCGAGGAGTGTGTTTCGCCCGTTTTCGTGTCGGCGTTTTTATTTTCATCGTTCATTTAAATATTCTCCTTTGCCGTCATCTTGCGGCTGCCGCTTCAAACATCAGAATGGCCGCGGCTACCGAGGCGTTAAGTGAGTTTATGTTGCCCTTCATCGGGATTAAAAGCGTGCCGTCGCAGTTCTCTTTTACAAGTCTGCTGACACCCGAACCTTCTGAGCCGACCACAAGCGCGATCGCTCCCGAAAGATTTGCTTCTCTGTACGGTGTGCCGTCCATATCGGCACAGTAAACCCAGATGCCTTCTTTTTTAAGTGATTTTATTGTATCTGTCAGATTTCTTACTCTCGCAACGGGCATATATTCGAGCGCGCCGGCACTCGTTTTGCCTACAATGCCCGAAAGCCCTGCGCTGTGTCTCTCGGGGATTATCACACCGTGAGCACCGCAGCATTCGGCGGAACGGATTATAGCGCCCAAATTATGCGGGTCCTCTATTCCGTCGCAGATTATTATAAACGGCGGTTCGTCTTTCTCTTTTGCCGATGCCAGAATATCTTCAATCGTTGAATATTCGTGTGCCGCCGCGGTCATTACAATTCCCTGATGGTTTGCGTGGCCGCACATAAAGTCAAGCTTTTTTGTGTCGACTTCTTTTATCGGAAGCTTTTTCTCTCTGCACTGTGCGAGAATGGGAAGAAGTGCACCGTTTTTGTCACCCTTTTCGGTGAATACGCAGTCAATGGCTCTGCCGCTTTTAAGTGCTTCCTTCGCGGCGTTTCTGCCGATTATGAGGTCATCACGCTCGGATGCCTTCTTTTTGCCGTCGTCTTCTCTGTCGACGGGTTTTTCTCGGCGGTCTCTGTCTCGGTTGAATTCACGGTTTTTGGAACCGTAACGCTCTCTGTTGTCGTTTTTTTTCTCAAATGCCATTATATATTACCTTAAATAAGAAATTTATACATACATATTTTATTATATATGTGAGTGTGCTAAAAAGCAAGAAAAAAACGGAAAAGCGGGAAATTTTAAAATAAAAAACGACGGCACGAGGTCAAATCCCCGCACCGCCGAAATATTATCAGAATGTTTTGATTCGGTAGCTGTATTTAGCGAGTATTTCGTTAAGATCGATATTCGGACTGAGATAGCTTAAGGGATCAAGTCCGATTGCTCCGCGCAAAACAGCTCGAGCATCTTCAACATCAACTCTGTCGTTGACATTCATGTCCATAAGTGCAAGAGACAAATTATCCGGTATCTCCTGAAGTTTGACGGCCACACGAAGAACAATTCTCGCATCGGCGACAGACAGCTTGTTATCTGAATTAAAGTCACACACTGTCATGTTGTCCTGTGCCTTACCGGCATCGCTTATCATAGCCGTCAGAGCGTTGATATTCTTTTTGCGGTCTGCAAACTGACCGTTGTCTGTATAGATAAATTCGTTTTCGTATTTTGCCCAGATGTCCGGCCAAATAAGTTTGATGCGATCGGCTACAAGAGCATACATAAGTTCGACCTGAGTGTACCAGTCGCCAACAGGAGCATAATCTCCCGGCTCTATTACACGCGATCTTGACAACTCTTCTTCATCCAGAAAAACAGTCTCTTTTTCTGTTGTTTCCTGTGCACCCGATAAAGCGGATGTTATACTGAAAAGTATACATAAGGATAAAATACAAGCTGCTATTTTGACAAACTTATTCATTGTGTCGCACCTCTTATTCAGTTATAGACAGAACATTTTGTTTCAAGTCCTGTCGCAACTCTTAAAATTTCTCTTGAATCCGCAACGCTGACATCCGCGTTTCCGTCGGCATCCGCAAGCACAAACTGTAATGCGGTTGGTGTCGCGTTATGAACGCTGTATTGCAAAGCCATGTTTGCGTCGGTTACGGAAATTGATCCGTCGCAGTCAATATCACCTATCGTGTAGGTTGTGTCGGCATTTCCGTAAAGGCAATAGCCGGTTTCCGGGTTGCGCATAGCCACACTTGATTGGACGAGATCGTAGGAAATCCATCCGTAACCGTTTGAGCCCCAGTCTGTTCCCCATGAATTGAGAATCTTAAACGCACCGGATGTTCCTTTATTGTTATCGTAGCCGATGAGTGCTATGGCGTGAGAACCTCTTGAAGTGCCCGTTGTGCTATCGTAAATCTGATTTGTTGTAGCGTTGAGATTGTCAAAATCGGGATAAACATATATTGATATTATTACAGCTCTTCCATCATTTATTTTTTCTTTTATATCAGACAATCCAAAGACGGGATGTTTTGTTGAACCTTTGTAGATGCTTGCGGCAGCTTCCTGAATGGCGGTGGGCTGCGTAGTATAGTCACTCTCGTTATAAGGGAAATAGGAAATGGGACAAACACCTTCGTTTTCCACTATTGTGAGATTTTCAAGAATACTTGAACCGGTATCACCGGAATTGACCTGGTTATAGATGTAGGATGGACTGAAATTATGATTGACTGTACCGACTGTCCAGCTTCTTTCTTTTGTTTCGAAACCGGACTTTGCGGCGTAAGCGACAGCCCATGATGTACAGCTGTTTTGACTTCCCTGATTGCCCGGAGACGGGAAATCGGAAGAGAGGTCAACAGAAGTGGGTAAGGAGTTTATTTGAGCGGTTTCACTTTCTATCTCTTCATAAAATGAACAGATTTCAGCTAAATTTTCATCTGATTCGCGGATTTTTCCATCTTCCGTGAGGATTAATCTTTGCATTAACTGAATGTATTTATCAGTCGGGAGGAGACGTAGTTCTTCATGAATAAATTCTTCATAATCGTCCCAGTTGTCGTAAATTATGTTTTCCGACGGGTCAACAGTGCCGTATTGCGTATCGGTTGCGTGGGCAAATAACGACACTGAATTAAAAACAAGAAGTGTACAAAGTACTGTGCCGATGATTTTCTTGCTTTTTGGTTTCATTTGCGATTTCCTCCTGTATTTTATTTGCGAATGAAAAGATAATAACAAAATAATGCAATTAAGAGTCATCTTGTTGATTATTCTTTATACCTCGCAACTTAAGTATATCATTGAATTTTTACATTGTCAACGATTTTTATAAAAAAAGTGAAGATACAGTAAAAATACAGTAAAAAATTACTAAATGACGGTCATATAAAAGAAAAAATCGAAGAAGTGAATTCAGGATGATAATGTCAAATCCTGAATTCTTTTCTTATGGTATTCATTACTTCCCGTTTATTTGTACTCCACATGGGGGCGACAAGAGTTTTTTTATCGCCGTCGCCGGTAAGCCTATGGACGGCAACAGTGTCGGGGATAAGCGGCAGAAGCTTTTTTAATATGTTTATATATTCGTCTTTTGTCAGGACGGAAAATTCATTGTTTACGAAATGTTCGTACAGGTCACTGTCCTTCAGAATGTGCAGAAGCTGAAGCTTTACACCGTCAATACCTGCCAAAAGCATATATTCAAGCGTGTTTTTCATGTCATCGACGGTTTCGCCGGGCAGGCCGATAATCATATGCGATATGACATAAATATTTCTGCTTTTAAGCTCGTGAACGGCGTTGCGGAAAACTTCGTTTTCGTATCCTCGTCTTATAAAATCGACGGTTTCGGTTTTTGACGACTGAAATCCGAGTTCAACCCATACGGGCTTGATTCTGTTCAGCTCCGATAAAAGGTCAAGTACATCGTCCGGCAGACAGTCGGGGCGTGTGGCGATTGACAGAACGTCTATGTCGTCACGGGTAATGACCGGCATAAATTTTTCACGGAGAATATTGACCGGTGCGTATGTGTTTGTAAAACTCTGAAAATAGGCAATGTAACCGCCGTTTTTGTTTTTTCGGGCGATTCTCGCTTTGGCGTTTTCAATCTGAGTGTCAAGGTCGGTTGTGCGGTGCTCCGCAAATTCTCCCGAGCCGCCGTGTGAACAGAAAATACACCCGCCCGTGCCGAGAGTGCCGTCTCGGTTAGGACAGGTGAATCCGCCGTCAAGGGCGATTTTGTACAGCTTTTTGCCAAAAGTCTGTCGGCAGTAATCGTTCATTGTAAGCATTGTCGTTAAACTCCCGTTCCGTCAAAGTCCGGTGTGTATTCTTCCTCGGCGGAGGACAGTTCCTGCACAAATCCGTTGTCACGCCCCAAAAGATACAGATATCCGACGGCAGTGTCGTATTCTTTCTCTGTCAGTCTGCGGTTGAGAGAGGGGATGGCGAGCTGCTTTTTCGGAGGGGTGTACTGGCTCATAAGGCTTATCATTATGTCGTCTTCGTCAAACATCTCGGTAAGATCATCGAGACAGCCCAGTGTATTCTCGATAAAACCGGGCAGAACAAGATGACGGACAATAACGCCCGAGAGCATCATGCCGTTATCGTCAAGTCTGAATTTGCCTGTCTGACGGAACATTTCACTGAGTGCCGCTTTTGCGACGGTGGGATAATCTTCGGCACCCGAAAGCGTTTTCGCAAGGTGAGAGTCGGAATATTTGTAATCGGGCAGGTATATGTCAACAAGCCCCCGGAGTCGTCTGAGTGTGTCGACACTCTCGTATCCGCTCGAATTCCACACAACGGGAACGCTCGGTTTGTGACCGTCAAGAGCGTCAATTATAACGTCGGTAAAATGTGTGGGCGTGACAAGATCAATGGTGTCCGCACCCTTGTCAATAAGCTCGTTGATTATTTCACGAAGGCGTTCTGCCGTGATTTCTTTGCCCTCATGACCTCGACTGATTTTTTCATTCTGGCAGAATACGCATTTAAGGTTGCAGCCCGAAAAAAATACAGCTCCCGCACCGCCGCCGGGGGAGCAGATGCAGGGCTCTTCCCAGAAATGAAGGTCGGCACGTGCCGCTTTAAGGGTCGACGAAACTCCGCAGAAGCCAACGGAGCTGCTGCGGTCGATGTTGCAGTGGCGGGGGCAGAGATTGCAGAGCATAAGGTTAACCTCCGAGTAAATTAGCAATTAGCAATGGAAAAGTGGCCAGTATCCGGTGGCCAGTGGCCGGTGACTAAGGAAGACACTGCGGACTTGGATTTATATGGCTTCGCAAGAGGTAGATTTTTGAGGCTTTTCGTGGATTTGCCGCAGATATTGAATGATGGGACGTGCAGGGGTGAAATTTTTTCGGTTTGGCCGTACTTTGCCGTACCGGCAGGCTGAGCCGCTCCCTCCTGTCATACGCATGTTCGTACGCTCGCCCACATCTATTCACCCAATCTTAATTTTCGCCACAGCCTTAAGAGTCTTTATTCCCACACCGTTCGGAGCGACAAGCGGTCTGTGAGTCTCGCCGGGGAATAATATGACAAAGTCCCCGGGCTGAAGGTCGGCTGTGCTGAAATCATCGCAATCTTTGTAGAACGCAATGTCGCCGCCGTCCTTAAAATCCTCGGTGACCGTGAGCTTTGCCGCATCCGTCACGTCAATATGCTCGTGACCCGAAATCACATACTGTATATCCGCATAAATTCTGTGAGCTTCAAACTTGCACTCACTCACGGGCTTGTTCGTGTATGACGACAGACTGTAAAACGCGTTGTCGCCGTCCACATCATAGCGGACGCGGTCCGAATTTTCATCGAGCTTTTTAAGCCCCTCAAACACCGCCCTGAACTGCGGATGAACGGAATAATATTTTGATACATTCTTTATGTTGTCGATAATCATTGGAATTACCTCTTAAGTATAAAATTATTTTTCAGTATTCAGTGGCCGGTGGTCAGTATCCGGTGGTCGGTGTTGCAGGCAAAAATCATCCGGTGAATGTTCTAAAAACGTTTCAGTGGTTGTCTTCACTTATCTATTGTGTGCACTGGATACCGGATACTGACCACTGGATACTATTTGCGGCTTTCTGTAAACTTCACCGCCGCCAACGCCGCCGCGGCACCGTCCGCAGTCGCGGTTGTAATCTGACGCACGCTCTTTGTACGACAGTCCCCGGCTGTAAATACACCGGGAATGTTCGTCGCACAGCCTTCGTCTGCGTCAATATAGCCGTACTCGCTGAGCTTGATTTTATCTTTCAGAATATCGGTAGCGGGAAGCAGTCCGACAGCCAGGAACACGCCCTTGCAGGGAATGCGGCTTTCGGTACCGTTCACCGTATTTTTGATTATAACGCCTTCAATTTCGGTGTCGCCGAGGTACGCCGTGACGATGCTGTCGGTAATAACTTTGATATTGTCTTTAGAGTGGATTCTGTCGGCAAGCGCCTTTTCGCCGGTAAGATCGGACAGGTTCTGAATCATTGTAACGCTTTTGGAGGTCTCCGAGAGCAGAAGAGCCTCCTGCATTGCGGAATTTCCGCCGCCTACAACAACAACGTCCTCATCCGAGAAGAACGCACCGTCACATACGGCACAGAAGGAAATGCCCGAGCCGATAAGGTCGTCTTCACGCATGAGCCCGAGCTTGCGATGCTCTGCGCCCGTCGCCAGAATTACGGTTTTCGCTTCGAGTGTGCTGTCTTCGGTGTATACCTTCTTGATGTCACCGTCAGGGTCGATGCCGGTAACCTCGGCCATTTCAATTTCCGCTCCGAGAGACAACGCCTGTTCAATCATCTTTTCCGCAAGCTCGTTGCCCGAAACCTCGTTAAAACCGGGGTAGTTCTCTATTTTTGGGGAAAACGTCATCTGTCCGCCGAAAACGCCCTTTTCGAGAATAACGACGCTTTTGTCCGCGCGTCTTGCGTAAATTGCGGCGGTAAGTCCGGCAGGACCTGCACCGATTATAATAATGTCTGTCATAATAATGCTCCATTCGTAAGTGTATATATAATTGTATGTACAGTTATGTGACGGAAGCGTGTCTGCCGTCATTATATCGGTACGCAATATATAAGGTGATAATATAATATGCTTTTTCGCGGGTTTAGTCAATAAATAATTGTGCTTACGTGGATATTGAATGCCGTGATTTACAAAAATGGGGAAAATCTTAAAAATATTGCAATGCAAAAATCGGCTGTATGATTTATAAATTCAAAAATCGGATGGGCAATATATTGATATTGTGGTGCGAGAAAACCAAAAACCACAATATATGGTATACTCTGAAAAAGCCGAAAAAAAGTTTTAAAAACTTGAAAAAAACCGTTGACAAAGGGGGTTTTGAGTGGTATCATATGCAAGCACTCCAACGAGGGGAGCACGGGTCGAAGGCTTGGAGCCTCACCGATGCGAGCCACAGAGGAACGCGAAAAAGTTTTCAAAAAAACTTAAAAAAGTGCTTGACAGCAAGGCTTGACTGTGATACAATAATCAAGCATTCTGAAAAGTGCCGAGAGGGCAGCGGAGCTGAGAGGCTTCGAAAGAATCT
>CAVFUV010000060.1:0-11095 GCA_963625735.1 bacterium | reverse complement strand
TATTTGCATTATATCATTACGAACTTCAAATGTACACTTTTATTATACAGGTCCACGACATTCTACATTATGCATTCTTCATTATGCATTGCTTCGCTTCTTCCATTAGTTTTTTAAATATAACAGAACCAAAAGAAAGGATTTTATTATTATGCTTTTCCCCGAACTTACCGAAAACACCGAAAAAACCACCGTTCTCTATTTTGCCGTCGGTGATGCGAATGAAGCCGATATTATGAACGAGCTTGAGGACACATACGCCTGCTTTTCGGCGATGAAGCCCGTGACAAAGGACGGCAGAAAATATATCGCGCTCGAAATAGAGGACGAACAGTAAAATGGCAATCAGGAATTATATATGGGATTTTGACGGAATGCTTTTCGATACATATCCGCATACTTTGGCGTGCTTTATCGAAACATACCGCCGCCACGGAATTGAAATTGACCCGGATGAAGCGTACCGCCTGTTCAAGATTACAATGTGGGACGCATTTGATTTCTATCATACGGATGAAGCGATGAAAAAGGAATTCTACGCTCTCGAAAATGATATTTCATTTCCGCCTCCCGGTACGCCCTATGAGCTTATCCCCGAAACGCTCGAATACATAACGACACACGGCGGTCGGAATTTTCTGTACACTCACCGTGATATGGTGGCTAAAGAATATCTTGACAAATATGATCTCACCCGACTTTTTACGGGGCTTGTCACAAGCGAGATGAATTTTCCGTTGAAGCCGTCGCCCGATGCGATTGAATATATCGTAAAGGAATATTCACTTGACAAAAACGAGTGCATGATGCTCGGCGACCGTGCCATAGATGTCGGCTCGGGGCTTAACGCAGGCATTGCGGGCGGGCTTTTTGACGAGGATAAAAAGCTTGCCGGCACTAAGTGTACGATTTACACAAACACAATTGACGAGATATTCTCTTTTGTCAGAACTCAGCTGTGATTTTGTGAATAATATTATTGACAATTTACGCTCGGTATTGTACAATAAATTATGCAAAGTGACAGAATATGAAATGAGGGAAGAAAAATGACAGCATTTTTATACGGAATACGAAAATTCTTTGCGATTATTATGGCAATGGCGGTTCTTGTCGGCGTAAAGTCCAACGGTGCCGAAACACACACCGTGCTTGATGAAGAGAACTGCCGTCTTAACGCGTTTGTGGTGTCTGACGTTCACATTGAAAGCACCGAACCCGAAAAGACACAGAACTTCGGCAGAATGCTCAAAGACATTAAGAACAGCAAGACCGGCAACGACGCCATGATTTTCCTCGGCGACAACACCATGAACGGTCAGCAGATTGAACATATGATTTTCTTCGGTGTCGTGAACAGAATTTCACCCGCGAAGAACACGATAGTCGCTATGGGCAACCATGAGGTCGGAAACGCAGGCGACGCAAAGGGCTATACAAATTATGAGGACATGGTACAGAGATACTATAACTACAACAAGGTATTTCTTGATAACGATATAAGCAAGCCTTATTTCTATAAAGTAATAAACGGCTACTATTTTATCGTTCTGGGTACGGAGTCATCAACAGACAACTATTATGATATTTCCGACGAACAGCTTACATTCCTCAAGAACACAATGGATCTTGCGGCGGCTGACGGCAAACCGATATTTGTTCTCAATCATCACCCCGTAACACGTGAGGCGGGCGACAAGACATATTCGGTTATGTCAATACTTTCGCAGTACAGGAACGTATACTATTTCTACGGTCATACCCATGCGGCGTTAAGCTCATATTCGGTAAGACAGTTCGGCACTGTTACGCTTATAAATCTTCCGCAGTTTACGGCGATTGACACATCCGACGAAACGGGTGAAAACAGCGGTGTCGGCTTCGCACTTGAGGTATACGATGACGAGGTTGTCCTTCGCGCGCGTGACTGCTATGACGGCAAATGGCTCGAAAACTATGAGTACAGATTTCCGATTTTCTGATCTGACAGCATAATTTTTTCATAGTTAAATTCCTTGAAAACAGGGGCTTCCGAGTGGGGCCTCTGTTTTTTCAGTTAGCAATTAGCAAGGAGCAAGGAGCAGTGTGTTCTGAGTGTGGAATTTGGAGAGTGGAGTGTGGAGTTTGGCTTCGCTGATATAAAGACCGCCGTCTTATGATAATCTAATCGTCAGCGTCAGCTTATAATTCAAAACGCATGGCGTTTTCCTTAATTATGCATTCTGCATTCTACATTGCTATTGTATTTATCTGCCTGAAATGCTATACTCAAATCAATTACAACACGAAATGAGGCGTGTAGAATGAAAGGGTCTGCAAAGAAAAAAGAAGAGACAATCGTAAAATTTCCCGAGAAGCTCGGCTTCGGACTTTTTTCAATGTCAAACAACATTGTGTTCAATTTCAAAAATCTTTATTATCTTACCTTCCTTAAGATGATAATGAAAATTCCCGTGTCGTGGGCAACAATGATTCTGACAATCGGCACAATATGGGATGCGATAAACGATCCGCTTATCGGCTACTGGGCGGTTAATCATAAGTTTAAAAACGGTGAAAAAATCCGTCCGCTCGCCATAAGATTTGCCGTGCCGTGGGCGATTACAGTTGTTCTGCTGTTTACGGATTTCGGTCTGTCGGAGGTCGGCGAGATAATAGCCGCCATTGCCGTATATCTTGTGTTCGAAGCGTTTTATACGTTTCTGTGCATACCGTATAATTCCATGGCGACTCTCGCGTCAAATCACGATGCCGACCGCAGAGCGATAAACTCCTTCCGTTCAATCGGCAGCTGCTTCGGTTCCGCAATCGGCGCGGTGCTTGTTCCCGTGATAGTCAAGAATGTTTTCGGGGGTCTGAAAAGCGATATATATACGGAAGAGGACGCTTCCGCACTTTTCAAAACGGCTGTCGTTATGGCTGTTATCGCAGTCGCCGGATGCCTTGTCCACTACTTTACCACAAAAGAGAGAATTAAACAGGTTGACGACAACGAAGAGCATATCGGATTTTTCGAGACATTCAAAATGCTTTTCACGATAAAAAGCTGGGTCGCGAATATGCTGTTCATTCTCTGCTACGGCATTACAACGGCTCTGATGATGAACGAGATAAACGACTATGCGGCGTATATTCTTGGGGATTCGTCAAAGGCCACACCCATTCTCGCTTTCTATCTTATTGTGTCGGTTCTGACGGCGGCGTTTATCGGTCCCGTTGACAGAAAGCTCGGCAGAAAGGGTACGATGATTTTTGCCGCGGTCGTGCAGATAGTCGCAAAAATTCCGTTCTTCTTCGCACCGACTTCATTGGTCGCCGTTATAATCAACGCAGTCGGCACGGGCATAGGCTCAACCGCCGCATTCGTCATGTTCAACACCAACCGCAATAATGTGGCGGATATAGTCGAGTTTAAATTCCGCCGCAGAATAGACTCCATGGTCGCCACATGCGACAATCTTATAACAAAGCTCGCAGAGGCCGCCGCCGTGTGGATTATGGGACTTGCTCTTGACGGGGCGGGGTATGACGCCAACCTCGGTGTAAATCAGTCCTCCGCAACCGTGTCGACAATCTGCGCGCTGCTCGGATGGGTCCCCGCTCTTATATGTGCGGCAATGGCTATATTCGCCTACAAGACCGATATCGTGAAGGAATACGAAACGGAACAGAGGAAATTTGAGTCCGCAAATGCAGCGACAGCAAAGGAGAACCGAATATGATTGTTTTATATATTCTTCTCGCCATTTTGGCATTTATCGTTCTTTTTGCCGCCGTTCTTGTACTCAGAACGCTTCTGACGAAAAAGAAAACGGCTGTTTATGAGCCGTCGACGGACACCGAGCGAATTGATGAATACGCCGGCAAGCTTTCGAAAATGATTCAGTATGAAACCGTGTCATATCGCGGTGCACCCGACCCCGAAAAATTCAGGGGCTTTCACAAGGTTCTTGAGGAGCTTTTTCCGAATGTTTTCGCAACACTCGAAAAGATTGACATTGACGGCAATCTGATGATGAAATGGAAGGGTACTGACTCTTCTCTTAAGCCGATTATACTTATTTCTCATCAGGATGTTGTGCCTGCGGAAGGGGAGTGGACACATGAGCCGTATTCCGGCGAAATATCCGACGGCAGAATATGGGGCAGAGGCACAAGCGACATAAAAAACGGTGTGTTTTCGTTCTATCAGGCTGTTGAGGAGCTTATAAAGGACGGCTATACACCGAAGTGCGATGTGTATCTCGGCTCATCCTGCACCGAGGAAATCGGCGGTGACGGCGCTCCCAAAATGATGAACTGGCTCAAAGAGCATAATATAAGAATGTTCATGCTGTGCGATGAGGGCGGCAGTATTGTCGAGGACCCCGTCGGCGGTGTAAAGGGCAGCTTCGCGGCTGTCGGCATTTTCGAAAAGGGCTACGGCGATTTGCGTTTTACCGCACGTTCAAACGGCGGGCATTCGTCCACTCCGCCGAAAAATACGCCTATCGCGAGACTTGCGGCGTTTATAAATGAGGTCGAGACAAAAAATCCGTTCACGGTTAAGTTCTCCCCTGCGGTTGACAAGATGTTCCATGACCTCGCGCCCTATTGCGAAAATTTCGGACTTAAGCTTGTAATGGTGAACCTCGATATATTAAAGCCCGTTGTAAAGAAGCTTATGCCTGCCATTTCCCGTCAGGCGGCGGCGATGCTTCAGACGACAATCGCCTTCACGATGCAGCACGGCTCCGACGGCTATAACGTATTGCCGCAGGAAGCTTGGGTTACCGCCAATATGAGATATATTCCGCATCAGGGCAAGGATGAATCGATAAAGCTTATAACTGAAATCGCCAAAAAATATGATATAGAAACCGAGGTTATTCTTGCCAATAACTATTCGAACTCGCTTGATTTGAAGGGCGAACAGTACAGAATGACCGAGGAATGTATACACAAAATCTTCCCGACCATCGGTGTTATGCCTTATGTTGTCACGGGCGGCACGGACTCCCGCTATTTTGACCCCGTGTGCGATGCGTGTGTCCGCTTTACGCCGACGCTTGTGGATGCCGATCAGCTTTCGAGAATGCACGGCATAGACGAAAATCTGTATACGAACGTTCTGCCCGGCGCGGTGGACTATTATAAAGAGATTATAAGAATGCAGGAAAGAAGAAATTAGCAATTGGCAATGGAAGGGACCGGGGGTCAGGGGTCGGGGGCCGGGGCTTCGCAAATGGGGAGTTTTTCGCTTGATTGCGAGCCTGTTGTGTAAGGCGGGGGTACAGCGGCTTAAAAAGGCGACTGTATAATCAGCAATCAGCAGTTGGCAATGGGAGAGTATCCGGTATCCGGCGTTTAATATTTATTAACAGATGCAGATAATCGACGCACTGCCGTCGGGTGAATTTCATCCGGCGGCGGTGTGTTTTTTTGCTTTTTATATAACTTATCATCGGAGGTGCTGCATATGCTTCAAAGCCTCGCAGACTGATGACATTGCTAATTGCTGATTTTATACAAGCTTCATCGGTTTTTGAGTATGCCGACATATGCCTTATAATACTGCCCAAATGCGATATCAAAAATTTGTCATATATTCCCAAAATGAGCGGATAGGACGGCTTTCTGTTGCAAATACGGTTAAATACGGTTAAAATCGTTGTGTACGACAAAAAAAGAGGAATGAGCTGTTATGAGAAAAACAAAATCGGCTTTATGTGTCCTGCTGGCGGCGGTTCTGACGCTCGGTGCCGGGCAGAATGCTCTGGCGACGACCGACAGTCTGTCATGCGGCGACGGCGGCACATCGTTTAATATTTTAGCACCGATAGAAAAGAGCTGTCAGATGATTGCAAGCGTTTTCGCAAGACTTATCAACAACATAAAAGGCACGGACGAGGCCGATATTGAAAAGGCGTCCGCACTCGAAAAATCGTGGCAGGCTGCCGACGAGGATTTTGTCATAGAAAAGCCCGAAACGACCGTAAACACCGAGACATGGGTCTTAACCGAGCTTACATACGAGAGTGACAGAGCATACACCGACAGCTTCAACGATGTCACGCTTGACCTGATTTTAATCGGCAGCGGCAGAAAATACACTGTCCCGGGCTTCTGGGACGGCGGCAATACATGGAAAATCCGTTTTGTCTGTCCGTCGGCGGGTGACTGGAACTTCTATACAGTCTGCTCGGATGAGAGCAACTCGGGGCTTCATAACCGCACGGGCAAAGCGGTCTGCACGGAGTATTCCGGTGCGCTTGATATATACAAAAACGGCTTTGTCACAACCGCTTACGACGAAAAATATCTTACATACGACAACGGCGAGCCGTTTTTCTATCTCGGTGACACGCACTGGAGTCTGGGCGAAGAGACCGAAGACATGGTAAATACAATCTGCGAAAAAAGGAAGTCGCAGGGCTTTACCGTCATGCAGTCCGAGCCTATCGGGGCGACATTCAACGCCGACGACGGCATAACCGAAGCGGACATTGACGGACTGCGGGCGTATGACAGAAAGTTTGAGATTATCGCCCGTTACGGTTTTGTTCACGCAAACGCCGAGTTTTTCTTCCCGTCGCAGATGAACACGCTTATAGACAATTTCGGCGGCTGTACGGATAGGCAGATCGGTACAAGCGGGCTTTATGAACTCAGTGACAGCGTGAAGACATATCTCGAAAAGATCTCTCGCTACTGGGTCGCGCGTTACGGTGCTTACCCCGTCATATGGACGCTGGGGCAGGAGGTTGACGACGATTTCTACCGTACCGACACCGACCATCCGCAGTGGGGCGCGGCGAACAATCCGTATAAGCTTGTCGCCGAATACATAGACAGATACGACTGCTATGACCATCCGCTCACTGCTCATCAGGAGAACACCTGTGACGTTACGGCTTACGGCAACGGAAATAATGCGAGTGATACACAGACGGTGTATAACGAAGGAACAAACGCCTCCGTTTTTCGTGATGTAAAATCGCACACGCTCTATGCGGCACAGTGGACGCCCTCCAAAACAGGCAGTCCTGACACCGATATCACAAAGGATTACTGGTACAATTCTCAGGGCAAGCCGGTCATAAATTATGAAGGACAGTATTGCTATCTGTGGACTAAGAATTTCGGCGCGAGAATGCAGGGCTGGTGCTCGTACCTCAGCGGAATGTACGGCTACGGCTGGGGTGCTCAGGATACGTGGAGCTACCTTAACACATTCGGCGAAAATGAGGACAGCTCAGACGGTGTAGACACCATAACAGCACAGGAAAAGCAGGACGCCACCTGGCAGTCGGCTCTTGAATACGACAGCGGTTATCAGTGTGGATATATGGCGGCGTTCCTAAAAAATATTGAGTGGTATAATCTTGTTCCGAGGTTTGACAACAAGGCGTATTTCGTGCCGGGCATAAAGGTCTATTATGCCTGCGCGAGCAATGCCGACAACAGTGAAATTGTGATATATTTCTATTCGTTTGATGACAGCACGGTTGCCGAAAAGTCGAACAGCAGCAGATACGGTGCGAAGTCGACAGGCACGGTCGGCAATCTTGAGAAGAATACGAAGTATAATTATAAATGGTTTAACCCGATAACGGGTGAATATACGAAAGAAGCGTCATTTGTTTCGTCGTATGCAGGCACGTGGTATGCGGGGAGCAAGGCGGATACGGATATGGTGCTGTACATTTCAAAAGCTTAAAAGCTTTTGAAATGCAATTAGCAATGGGGCGAGCGAAGCGAGCGTAATGCGGCGAGCAAGGCGAGCCGCAATAAGCCCCGAATGAGTCAAATTTTTTATGCCGCAGCCCCTTGCGGCTAAAAAAATGAAGACGAATGAGGGGCAGCCGCCCGGAGGCGGTACCCGGCTGTCCGGAACAGAAGCAGACCTGCATTAGAAAGCTAACCGACCGGGCAGACGGGTGCCCCGACGGGCGGCTCAGCTTCGCCCACGGCAAAGCCCGCAACGCCGAAAAAGCCCACCTCACGCGAAGCCTATATAAATTTAAGACACGCAGTGTCTTCCTTAGCCACTGGCCACTGACCACCGGATACTGGTCACTCCCACTAATTGCCAACAGCTAATTTACTGCTTACTATCTACCAAATTATAAAACAGAGGAGCATAAAATGGAAAATATTGCCGAAAAAGAAAAACGCTATGTCGGCGTAAAAGAAATCATCGCCTACGGTGCGGCGAGCGGCGGCCAGATTTTAGGCTACAATACAATCCGCTTGCAAATGACATTCTATCTTGTAACCGTTTTCGGCGTGCCGAGCAGTGCCGTTGCCACAATGATAACAATCATGGGCTTCTGGGACGCTGTTAACGATCCCATTATGGGCGTTATCGTTGACAAAACAAGAACACGCTACGGCAAGCTTCGCCCGTTTCTGCTGTTCATTCCGTTTCCGCTGGGGCTTGCCACAATCATGTATTTCGGCGGCGCGCGGTTTTTGTCGGGTGTGGATTCGTCCGTTGTCAAAATCGTATACATGTGCGTCACATACTTCATATGGGAATTTCTGTACACCATTGCGGACATCCCGTTCGGAGGGCTCTCGGCATCCATTTCGCCGAGCCCGCTTGACCGTTCAAACGCCATTACATCCGCAAGACTTTTTTCGGGAACAATGGCAGGCCCCATTTCGCCCATTCTTCTCTTTCTGATAGATCTCAGCAACAAAGGCAAAATCAGCCTTGATTTAAAAAGCCTGTTCATGTGCATAGGAATTGTCGCCGGCACGGTCGGTATGGGGCTGTTCCTGAACGGCGGCATACAGTGCCGTGAGAGAGTTGTGCAGAACTCCGATGAACCGAAGCTTATCGATTGCTTTAAGTTCATGTTCAGAAACAAGCCGCTTCTGCTTATAGTCATAGCGAATATTCTGGCGACAGTCGAAGGCATTACGGATACATTCGCACAGTACTTCTATATGTTCTCACTTAACGCCGCAAGCTGGGGCACAATTGCAGGCATACCCGGAACAATTTCGGGCTATGTCATGTACGCAATAATTCCGTCACTCGAAAAAAGATTTTCATCAAAAAAGCTTGTGCGTTTTTCGTATATCTCAAAATTCCTCGTCAGCCTTGTCGTGTTCCTGGGCGGCGTAAAAGCATACAGAAAACCCGCTGTTGTTGTGCCGCTGATGGGGTTATATCAGTTTACCAATGGCATTGTCTGGTGCATAAGAAACATCTGCCCGTCAAAGATGCTGTGCGACAGTGTCGACTATATGGAGTGGAAGAGCGGCGAACGCAGTGAAGGCATGGCATTTGCGTTAAACTCATTCGGTGCGAAGCTTAACTCCTCGCTTGCAACGGCTCTGGCGACCGCACTTATACCAGTAATAAAGCTCGTGACGACCGAAAAGGACGGCGCGGTTACGCTTGTGGAAAACCCGACGGTCAACACACGCTTCTGGCTGTGGGCGCTCATGACGATTATTCCGCCGACAGTGTCGCTTCTGACGCTTATTCCGTACAGATTTTACGATCTTGAAGGTAACAAGCTTAACACCATCCGCAAAGAGCTTGCCGAACGCCGTGAAGAACGCTCCCGTGCGGCAACCGACGGCGAAGTTACAGCCGAAGTATAAAAGGAGGTATATATATGGACAACACCTGCCCTAAATGCGGCACAAAGCTCGGTTTTTTCTATCTTAAGCAGACCTGCCCCGAATGCGGCTGTGACCTTCTTTATTACAACATGGAGGCACGCCTTGAAGCCGACGCCGTAAAAGCCGAAGCGGAATGGGCTAAATTCGATAAATTCACCGCCAGACTCGGCAAACTGTTCAAACACAGGAAACCAAAACCGACCGGAGTGCCGGAAGAGAATAAATAAAAAAACTCCCTCGACAGTACCTTCTGCCGGGGGAGAAATTTTAATTTATGAAATCTTGCCGATATTATCGGTTAAAGCTCGCAAAAGCAATTTCTCACCTCTTGCGTAGCTAACTCCACTCTCCACATTCCACACTCCACTCTCGTACAACTGCTCCTTGCTCCTTGCTCCTTGCTCACTTTTTGACTCTTACTTTTCCCTCCACAAACCTCGTCAGCTTATTCTTCTCCAGCTTCAGATACACCGACTTAACCGGAGGCACAAGTGCAAACAGCACGCCCGAGAGCGTAAACAGGTTACTGGGGTTAACGGACTTCGCGCCCTTTTCAAGCCCTTCAACCATCTTTTTGGCAACGTGCTGAGGTGTCTGAACCGGGAACGGCTTTTCAAATACCTTTTCATTCGCCGCCTTGAAAAATCCCGTGTCCGTCGCTATGGGGTAGAGGCATGTAAGCTTCATGTTTTTCGGAAGCTCAAAGCGAAGTCCCTGCTGAAATCCGTGCAGGGCGAATTTTGACGCGGAATAAAGAGCATATCCGGGCATGGCCATTTTGCCGATTGCGGAAACCGTTATGGCGTAGTGACCGGGCATTCCGTGCAGATACTCACGGTATTTTTCATATGAATAAATGGGCGACAGAACATTGGTCGCGAACATTCTCTCGGCTCTGTCCCAGTTTACATAATCGATAACTTCATAGTACGGATAGCCGGCGTTGGCGTAGAAAATATCAATAAAGCCCAGTGCCTTGTCCGCCTCTTCAAAAATCTTATCAACGGCAGCCTGTGATGAAACGTCAATTTCAAAGGGAATGACATTCTCGCCGAAATCCTTAATGCGGCTGATGTCCTTGTCGACCGCAAAAATTCTGTTGCCCTCCGCGGCGGCTAAAATCTTAAGCACCTCAAGACCTATGCCGCTTCCGGCACCTGTTAAAACTATTTTTCTGTTTGTAAGCATTTTTCAACCTCCAAGTATATTGTCACACTTAATTTGTAAGTAAAACTCCACCCTATGAGAAGGGCAGGACAAAACAATGTAGAATGCAGAATGCATTAATTATAGTAAACGACAAAATAAATCGCGTAATTAAACACTTGCAAATGTTTTGAAAGAACATAACTTTTTTTAGTTTTTCATTTGGTCTGAGGAACTTCGACAGATATGTTTCAATGGCAGTGGAAAGTTTTTCAATTGTTGCGAAAAGGTATTATGCGTGACGTCACGTCTGAGAACTCTCCAAACC
>CAVFUV010000059.1:0-11124 GCA_963625735.1 bacterium | reverse complement strand
TCGTAACTGTTAGTTTTTTACGAACTTTATTTGTCCAAAAAACTTGACAGGTTCAGTGGAGTTTTTCGGTGCGAAGCCATATAATCTAAGGCACGCAGTGCCTTCCTTGTTTCTCCGGTCCCTGACCCCCGGTCCCCGGCCCCTTTCCATGACTCACAAAAAAAGCTTCCACAAATGGAAGCTTTTTTTGTTATGCTGCTTTTTCAGTCTACGAAATTATAGTCGTCCTTGTGTCTTTCGATAAACACTTCATAGATCTTGTTGACAAGCTCCTGGTCGTCAATTCCGGCATAGGTGTCTTCGTCTGAATCAAGCTCTTCAATGACTTCAAGTATGACCACATAGCCGTCGCCTTCGTCATTTTCGTCCTCTGAACAGGGGTAAAGCACGACATAGTCGCCGCCCTCGTACTCAATCTCATCAAGAACCTCGAATTGCTCGATTTTTCCGTCCTCGTCGGTAAGAGCGATTATCTCAATCGCATCTTCCGGCATATCATTTTTCTTATTTTTGCTCATAAAAACATCCCTTTCATAATTAACAATTAACAATTAACAATTAATAATTTCGGAAGACACTGCGTGTCTTGATTTATTACGTAACTCCACTCTCCACACTCCACACTTTAAGCTTAACTCCACTCTTAACATAGCGAAGCTCACTGTCAGTATCCCTTTTTCCCCACAATCGACTCATCATCCGTAATCCACTCTTCAACGGGAATGGCACGGTAGTCGTTGTAGGTATCGCGTATGACAACGGTTTTTATACCGGCGTTTATGACCATACGCTTGCACATGGAGCAGCAGCAGGAATTTGAAACATAGCTGCCGTCTGTCTCGACACCCGTAAGATACAGTGTCGCATCAATCATCTTGTCGCGTGACGCGCTTATTATGGCGTTTGCCTCGGCATGGACGCTTCTGCAAAGCTCATAGCGTTCCCCACGCGGAATATTCATCTGCTGACGGATACAATAACCCATATCCGTGCAGTTTTTGCGGCCTCTCGGCGCACCGACATAGCCTGTTGAAATAACCTCATCATTTTTGACGATAACGGCACCGTACGACCTTCTAAGACACGTCGAACGCTTTGACACCGTCTCCGCCAAATCGAGATAATAATTAACCTTGTCTCTGCGGGACAAAATACTCTCCCCCTTCGTTAAATTTCCAAGCGGATAGCAAAACAAAAAATCTAAACATAGTGTGGAGTGTGGAGTGTGGAGTGTTGCTCCGCAAAAATTCAGATGATACAAATCAGGCGAACTATTCAAGGTTATATCATCTGTCGTTGTTTGTTTTATGCGAAGCCAACTCCACACTCCAAACTCCACATTCCACTCGCTCTAAGCTTCTCACATAATCTTTGCATCCGTAAAATGCTCGGCTTTTACTTCTTATTAAAGTCTATCATCCCAACTCCCTTTTTCAGATACACCGCTCCCGATATAACCGCCAGGACGGCTGTAATCCACATGAGTATATCCGCAAAAAGCGTTGTCATGAAAGACAGGTTAAACGCAAGGCAGGTCATAATGAAAATCGTGAACACCATCTGCGACACGGTTTTGAGCTTGCCCCATATGTTTGCGGGAATTACCACACCCTGCGCGGCGGCGGCAAGGCGAACGCTTGTCACGGCAAATTCACGGGTGAGAATTATAAACACAACATAGATACTGCAGTAGCCCGCCTTCATAAGCACCAGAAGTGCGGCGGTTGTAAGCATCTTGTCGGCAACGGGGTCGGCAAGCTGACCGAACACCGTGATAAGATTATACTTCCTCGCAATCTTTCCGTCAAGAAAATCCGTTATACAGCCTATGACATATACTGCGAGACCTATTATAAGATGATACGGTATAAAATCCGCCATAAACACAAAAAGGAAAATGGGCGTTAAAATCATTCGCGCGATTGTAAGCTTGTTCGGTAAATTCATCAGTCGACAACTTCTCCTATTAAATCATAGTCTTTTGTATCGGTGATTTTAACATTGACAAAAGAACCGAGCTCGTACTCGTCATCCGTAACTATGAATATACCGGAGTCAATTTCGGGCGCGTCCCTCCATGTTCTGCCGATATAGACATCTGAATAGCCGTCATACTCTTCTATGACACACTCAGCCACAGTGCCGATAAGCTCCTGCTGTTTTTCGCAGAAGATTTTGTACTGCTGGTCCATAATGACCTCGCCTCTGTGCTCGGCAACCTCTTTTTCGGGGCGGTCAGGCATATTATAGGCGACTGTACCTTCTTCTGCGGAGTACGCAAAGCACCCGAGACGGTCAAAGCGGACATCCTCGACAAACTCCGAGAGAGTTTCAAACGCTTCTTCGTCTTCGCCGGGGAAGCCTGTTATAAATGTTGTGCGGATAACGCAGTCGGGCATATAGCCTCTTATTTTTTCGATAAGAGCTGTCAGCGACTGTCTGTCGCCGTGGCGGTTCATGTCTTTAAGAATACGCCCGTCAGCATGTTGAAGCGGCAGATCGATATAGTGCAGAACGTGCTTTGAGTTTTTGATAACCTCAAGAACACTGTCTGTCAGGCGGTCGGGATAGCAATAGAGAAGTCTTATCCAGTTAACATCCTCAATCCTGTCAAGCTCTTTAAGAAGCTCGTCAAGCTTCGGTTCGCCGTAAATGTCGTCACCGTAGCGTGTGACATCCTGCGCGACGATAATAAGCTCCTTCGCGCCGTTCGCGACAAGCGTTTTCGCTTCTTCAACAACACTCTCGACTGTTCTCGATCTCTGCGGCCCTCTGATTTTGGGAATAGCGCAGTAGGTACAGCAGTTTGAACAGCCGTCCGCTATTTTGAGATATGCCCAGTGCGGCGGAGTTGTCAGAAGGCGTTCTCCGCAGAGGGGCAGTCCGTCCTTAGGCGGGAAAAGAGATTTTTCTCCGTCCTCGAAAACGGAATTTACAAACTCGACAATATCGCCGTTCGCGCCCAATCCGGCGACTGCGTCAACCTCGGGCATCTCGGTCAGAATTTCGTCTCTGTAACGTTCGGCCATACAGCCGACAACGATAATCTTGCCGACATCGCCGTCCTCTTTATAGCCTGCCATTTCAAGAATATTGTCGATAGCCTCCTGCTTTGCCGCCTCGATAAAGCCGCATGTGTTGATGATTACCGCATCCGCACCTATGGGCGTGTCGATAATCTCATATCCGGCATCGGTCAGCTTTTTGAGCATAAGCTCACTGTCGACCTGATTTTTGGGACATCCCAAAGAGATAAAGCCGATTTTTTTTGCCATTATTATCACCGTTTTCGTATTTTATAGTAAAAAACTTATAGGATACTTAAGAGGATATAAAATTCAGAAAAACTTCATTTCCATCCGACGGAAAGCCATACCGTGAAACCTCACTCAGTGTGGAGTGTGGAGAGTGGAGAGTGGAGTTGGCATGGCATGAAAGTTAACAGATAATCAAAAAACGACAACCTGTCTGCTTAAATTGTTCAACTGACAATTTGCGAAGCGTCACTCCACTCTCCACACTCCACACTCGGCGAAGTTTTCCAAAGTACAATCAAAAAGCTTCCTGTTCTCCTTCACTGAGTACTTTCTTAATCTCCCCAAACCTGTACCCCATCCCCACAAGCCGTCTTACCGCTCTCTGCCTGTCCTTTTCGGTCAGGGGGTATGTCAGATGGAGCTTTTCGACTGCGGCTTCAAGACCGCCGTCAAGGTCTTCATTTTCGGAGAGGGCTTCGAGGGCGGCGTCGATTTCGTCTCGTCCGACACCCTTTTTAAGAAGCTCGGTTCTTATTCTCGCGGGGGCAAAGTGCTTATACTCAAAAAGCTCCCGGGCGTAGTTTTCGGCAAAGCGAAAATCGTCTATGAAGCCATAGTCCTCACATTTTCTGAGTGCGGACTCAACTTCCTCCGGGGAATATTTTTCGTTAAGCTTTCTTTTAAGCTCCGTTTTTGAGTGGGAGCGCAAAGACAGCATTCGCATGGCGGATTCATATGCCAGCTGAAGTCCGCCGTCTTTTTTAAGCTCGTTTAACCGGGTCTCGGTTATTTCGTCACCGTCGTGAAATGAATGCGAATACCATACGTCGGACGGGACGGTAAATCGATATTCACCGTCCGCAAATATGTTTATTCGTCCGCTTTTGGCTGTGGTCACCGACAAACGCATATCAGTCGGCGGCTATGTCTATCTTTATTTTGGGGAATTTGCCGTTGTTGGGTTCGAGCTTGTCATCATCGGGATTTTCCTGAGGCGCAGGTGTACTCTGAGCCTTTGCCGCTTCTTTTTTGGCGGCACCGCCCATAACTGATGAGAATGAGGGGGAAGTGCGGATTTTATTCTCGATTTCCGCCATAAGCTCGGGCTCTTCCAGGAACAGAGCCTTAACCTTATCTCTGCCCTGCCCCAGACGTCTTTCACCGTATGAGAACCACGAGCCGGATTTTACGATTATGCCGAGCTCCGTTGCGATATCGAGAATTTCGCCCTCTTTTGAAATACCCGTGCCGTACATAATGTCAAACTCGGCCTCTCTGAAGGGCGGCGCGAGCTTGTTCTTGACGATTTTGGCTCTTGTGCGTGAACCGATAAATTCCGAGCCGTTTTTAATCTGCTCTATACGGCGTACGTCTATACGCATTGACGCGTAGAATTTAAGTGCTATACCGCCTGTGGTAACCTCGGGATTGCCGTACATAACGCCGATTTTCTGACGAAGCTGATTTATGAATATGACAATGCAGTTGGAACGTGAAATTGCGCCTGCTAATTTACGGAGTGCCTGCGACATAAGTCTTGCGTGCGCGCCGACATGCGAGTCGCCCATATCGCCCTCGATTTCCGCTCTCGGAACAAGCGCCGCAACGGAGTCGATGACTATTATGTCAAGTGCGCCGGAACGGGTGAGATATTCGGCAATTTCAAGTGCCTGTTCGCCGTTGTCGGGCTGAGATACAAGCAGAGAATCAACGTCTACACCCAGTGCCGCCGCATAATTGGGGTCAAGTGCGTGTTCGGCATCTATGAAAGCCGCTTCGCCGCCCTTTTTCTGAGCCTCGGCTACGGCGTGAAGAGCAAGAGTTGTCTTACCGGAGGATTCGGGCCCGTATATCTCGATAATTCTGCCCTTAGGCAAACCGCCGATACCTGTGGCGGCATCAAGTGCGATTGAGCCTGTTGAAATTGAATCGACATTCAATGCGCTTGCCTGACCGAGACGCATGACCGAACCTTTGCCGTACTGCTTTTCTATCTGATCAAGTGCGGTCTGGAGTGCCGTTTTTTTATCGGCAACCTTATCCGCAGACTTTGTCTGTTTTTCTGCCATTTATATCAGTTCCTTTCTTATAAAACATTTGTTCGTTTTTATGATATGATTATACACTCTCTTTTTCATGTTTGCAACTGCTTTTTTTTGAGCTTTTCGAGCGGAGGTAGATTCTTTGGACTGTGCATCACGAATTTAAAACGCAAAAAACCATCAATAGTGCGAAGTCTGAAATAAAACACCATGCAAAGTGTGGAGCCTTGAAAAGTGTGGAGTGTGGAGTTTTTGACGTGAAGCTTCATTAAGAGTGGAGTTTGGAGTGTGGAGTGTTGCTCCGCAAAATATCAACCAATATAGTTTAGGAAGCCCTTTTCGTTTGTATTGCCCCATATAATTCATATCATGCGAAGCCGACTCCACACTCCACACTCCAAACTCCAAACTCCACACTAAGTGAAGATTAAACATCTCGGTCTTTTGGCAATTTCTTTCTCGCAGTCTGTTCCTCAAACCGATTGATATATTCATACGGATACTTGAAGTTGTAAATCCGTTCGATTTTTTCGCCATTGGATGTGACGATTTTTGTGACGGCACCGCCGCCGCAGGCTAAAACTGTATGAAGCTCCTCCATCATATAAATGTTATAGAGGCTCTCTTTTTCGGGGATACACCAGCCGACATTTTCAAGGTTGCCGATGCTTTTCGACTGACGGTACATATAGTACGGCTCATACCCCGCCGCCGTAAGAGCCGCGTTTGAGAATTCAACCATTTCGGGCGTGTCACGGCAGACGTCATCCGTCTCATGCTCGGTCACAAGGCGTGCCGAACGCTTTAACGCAAGAGTATGCACCGTTATGTTTTCGGGGTGCAGCTCAAGTGCCTTATTTATGCTGTACTCAAACCCTTCGAGCGTATCGCCCGACAGCCCCGCTATAAAGTCCATATTTATATTATCAAAGCCCAACGAGCGGGCAAGATTAAATTTTTCGATTGTATCGGCGGCTGTATGCGGTCTGCCGATATTTTTAAGCACATTGTCCCGGAAGGTCTGCGGATTTATGCTTATTCGTGTGACACCGGCGTTTTTGAGAACAACAAGCTTTTCTCTGTCTATCGTGTCGGGTCTGCCGGCTTCAACTGTAAATTCCGTCGTGTTTTTCATGTCGAACACTTCGTTCAGTGTGTCCGTTATTTTTTTAAGGTCATCCGCTTCGAGGGATGTGGGAGTGCCGCCGCCTATATAGACGGTTTCAAGATGAAGTCCGGCGTTATCCGCTATCTGTGCGGTCTCTTTTATCTCACGACACAAGAGACGCACATAATCGGGTATAAGCTTTTTTGCCGACGCTATGGAATGTGACACAAACGAACAGTATGAGCATCTTGTTGGACAGAACGGAATTGACACATACAGTGAATATGAATTATCGTGCTGAATTTCTATGGCATGCTTCTGAGCGGCAACAACACGGGATGCCATATCCGCCTTCGGTTCTGTGACAAGATATTCTTCGGCAAAAATCTTTTTCGCCGTCACGCTGTCTGTCTTATCCGTCAGACGGCGCATAAGCTTTGACGGACGAACACCGGTAAGTATCCCCCACGGAGGCACAATTCCGGTAATTTCGGAAAACACATGAACCATTGCCTTCGCAAGCTGTTTTTCGTCATCGGGTATGCCCATATCATCATTATGCTCGGGCATGAAAAAGCCGTATTCCGAATGTCTGCCGTCAATATCGGCACTGCAGAAAAAGCGTGTGCCGCCGTTTGCAGGTTCGATTTTAGTAATCACCTTTTTTGTGTCGTCGGAACCGTCATCGGTCACATCCTTCACAAAATCAATCCGCTCAAACGGGAAAAATATTCTGCTGATTTTTTCACACTCGTAGTTAAAGGAGTGGGAGAGGGTATATATTTTCATTGGCTTAACTTCTTTGTATAGGATATCTTTTTTTCGTGGAGCTTCATTAAGTGTGGAGTTTGGAGTGTGGAGTATTTAACGTGAAGCTTCATTAAGTGTGGAGTGTAGAGTTTGGAGTGTTGCTCCGCAAAATATCAACCAATACAGTTCAGGAAGCCCTTTTCGTTTGTATTGCCCCATATAATTCATATCATGCGAAGCCGACTCCACTCTCCACTCTCCACACTCCACACTTTTCAAGGCTCACCACTTTTTTCTCTGCTTTTTCATCGGTTCTCAAAAACGATATCAAAAACTTCTCTCACATTTGCAACTTCAAACTCCGCCTTCGGCGCACGGGGGTTATAGTTGCAGGTTGAGTGTACAAGGCAGGTGTGCATTCCGGCGTTTTTCGCGCCGCCTATGTCGTTTTGCGGATTGTCGCCGACATAAAGGCATTCGCTGGGTTTAACTCCGAGCTTTTCGCACATCATGTCAAATATTTCCTTATCGGGCTTTTCGATTCCGACATCGCCGCTGACGATGATTTCATCGAATATATACATAAGCCCTGTCATTTTAAGCTTTTTATACTGCAGCTCGTGTCTGCCGTTTGTTATAAGTCCGACCTTAAGTCCCTGCTTTTTGAATTTCCTGAGCATGGGCAGAACAAAATCGTATCTTATCGCCACACGGGAAAAAGTATCATATATAAAAGAGCGGTAGTCTTCATATTTCGGCACAGTATTAAAAATACCGTGCTCGACTAAGTACCTGTAAATATACTCCCAGCCGTCATACACATAGTGGTCATCGGCATAAATCCACAGCTCGGCAATTTTTTCATCCGTGACACTGCCCGACATATCAAAATAATCACGAAACATAGGTGCAATTGCCCTGAGCGTCGCATGACGGTCAAACAGAGTGTGGTCAAGGTCGAAAATTATTGCTTTTAACATGGCGACAGCCTCCTTCGGACGGGCAGTATTATTATATCGGCAAGAAGTGGCCAGTATCCGGTATCCAGTGGCCAGTAAAGGAAAACGCTACGCGTTTTGGATTATAATGCTACGCAAGAATAGGTCTAAAGTGTGTGCTTCATCTGACATGTTAGCGAAGCTTATAATCCAAGGCACGCAGTGCCTTCCTTAGTCACCGAATACCGGTCACTGGATACTGGCCACTGACTATCGGCCACCGGATACCGGCCGCTACACATCCTGTTCCTCGCTCACTTTTTCCACTTCATGTCTGCGAACTCCACCGCGCTCACATCCCCCAGCGGGAGCTTTACGGACATTTTATCGTGTGCGGATTTATATATGGCGAGGATTGTTTCAACGGCTCTGTATCCTGCGTAAACGTCAACATAGGGCGGACGGTGATTTTCTATTGCGTCCTTTACATCCGCAAACAGTGAAATATGACCGTTGCCGTAGACATTGGGGACGGTTTCTTTCAGTCCGCTTTCGGTTATTATGCCGTCAAAATTTTCGTACTCGACTGTGTTTGCGCATATGCCGCCGAGCTTCATTGTGCCGTGTTCACCTATAAGGGTCAGATGCTCTTCAAGGTCATCGACGGCGTTGTTGACAGTACCCTCAACGGTCGCAAGACAGCCGTTAGAAAATTTTATCACGGCGACACCGACATCCTCAGCTTCAATCATCGGGTGAAAGGCGTTATTCGTAAATGCGGCAACGGTGTCTATCTCATCGGCACACATCCAACGGAGCAAATCAATTCCGTGAATGCACTGATTCATAAGCGTGCCGCCGTCGCTTGCCCATTTTCCGCGCCAGTCGTCATTTTTGTAGTAGTCGGCTGTGCGATGCCAGCGAACGGTTACGGCGCCGTTTGACAGTCTGCCGAATCTGCCGTTTTCGAGTGACGAACGCATGCGGCGAACGGCTGTATTGAATCTGTTCTGATGGCACACCGACACCGTGACACTGTGCTTTTCGGTAAGGCGGATTATCTCTTTTGCGTCGGTTGTGCTCATTGCCATAGGCTTTTCTATTATGCAGTTTATGCCACGTGTTATAACGTCGCGTGCGGCTTCAAAATGCAGTCCGCTCGGAAGAGCTATGCTGACTAATTCCGGCTTTTCAATGTCGAGCATTTCACGCCATGACGAATAGCGGTGCACGGCGTTTATTTCATCGTCCGAAAACGAAGCGTTTTTAAACATAGTGTCAATATGCCCCGGGTTTATGTCGCACACGGCGCATATCTCAAAATTATTCTCTTTTGCCGCTTTTATATGGTTGGGCGATACTCTGCCGCAGCCGATAAGCGAGTACTTCATGATTCTGACTCCAAGCGAAACAATAAATATAAGATTATTCTAACATAATAGTCAAATTAATACAACACAAAATTAGTTAGCAAGGAGCAAGGATGAGCAGTGGTCAGTGGTCAGTGACCGGTATCCGGTGGCTAAGGAAGGCACTGCGTGCCTTGAATTATAAGCTTCGCTAACATGTCAGATAAAGCACACACTTTAGACCTGTTTTTGCATAACATTGTAATCCAAAACACTTCAGCGTTTTCCTGTTTTTTTGTTTTGTCGGACCGCTGCCGCCAATCCTCATTAGTCGCTACGCGACACTGGTCACCGGATACCGGATACTGACCACTCATTCACTAATTTTCTCTCGTCAACGTTCTTATCCACTTAAACCTGTTGACCTTCACCACAGCAACAAAGCATTTCGCAATCTGATCGGCCTTGAGTATGAAAAACGTAACGGCAATGGGCCATTTGAACACAAATGCGGACAGTGCCGACATCGGCAGGACCATACACCACATGAAAATTATATCGTTGAACAGTACGAATTTTGTATCACCGCCGCCGGAGACTATTCCGCACAGGCACGGCGCTTCATATGATGAGCCTATGACCGTAAAGGCAAGAATTGATATGAATGTTGACGCGAGTGTTCTTGTTTCTTCTGATATATCATAAATCGACAGAATGGGATTTTTCATTAACAGCAGACACAGACAGCACACCACACCTATTACAAGAAACAGTATCTGAAATTTTTTGGCATAGCGTTTTACCCTCGGTATATCGTTCTCACCGACCGTTTTGCCGATAATAACGCTTGAAGCGGACGATGCCGACGTATACAGAACCGCCACGATCTGGAATATCGGGGATGCTATTGCGTTCGCGCCTATCGCCGCCGCACCGAGTCTGCCGATTATCGCCGTCTGCACAGCCATTGCGACACCCCACGAACTGCCCGAGCCGACAAGAGGAAGTCCCGTTTTTATGAAATCTGAGAAATATATTTTCTCGCACTTGAAGGTGTCCGATATTTTAAGCTTAAGCTTTTTGTCAATAACAAAGACATATATAAGCGTCGCTATAAGCTCCACAACACGGGAGGCGAATGTGGCATATGCCGCACCGACCGCACCGAGTTCAGGAAAGCCGCATTTGCCGAAAATGAGAAGCCAGTTAAGTCCGACATTTACAACCAATGCGAGAATTGAAGTAACAAAGCCGATTGCGACACTCTCGACACTTCGCATAAGCGGAATAAGCACGTTTGTAATCGTGAAAATGATATATGTCATTGACATTATTCTTGTATAGTCAACGGCGGCGTTTACAATTTCGGTTTCGTTTGACAGAAGTCCCAGAACGCCGTCGGGTGTGATATACACAATAAGCCCCAGAATAAAGGCGAACAGGCAAGATGTTATTATAGCCGCGGAATACACCTTTTTAATCGGGGACAGCTGCTGTTTGCCCCAGTACTGCGACGCAATAACTCCGAGACCGTTTGCGAAGCCGCCTATCGCGCACTGCAGAAAGAACTGAATCTGATTTGCGAGACTGACACCGCTCATTGCCGCCTCACTGTATGAACCGAGCATGATGCTGTCGGCAAGGTTTACACTGAACACGATGATATTCTGTATCGCGACC
>CAVFUV010000058.1:0-11206 GCA_963625735.1 bacterium | reverse complement strand
TGGAGATGGCTTCGCAAAAGGCGAAGCTTATATAATCCAAAACGCCTTGGCGTTTTCCGAAATTGCTAATTGCTCATTGCTAATTGCTAATTTATCCCCTGACCCCCGACCCCTTTGATTTTACATATTATATAAAGAATTTCAAATTCCCTCTTGCAAATTCCTCCCTTTTGTGCTACACTACATACATAATGCATTGACATTGAGTGGGGCAACCCGCTCTTTTGTTTTGCTTAGGGGCAAATTCGCCCTAAAAAACAAAAAAACGGAGGGACAAAGTTGGCAGAAAAGAAAAAAATCAATATCGTTGACTCGGTATGGGAGCTTGCCAAACCGCTTGTTGAAAATCTCGGTCTCACACTGTGGGATGTGCAGTTCCAGAAGGAAGGCGCAAACTATTATCTTCGCATTGTCATTGACAAAGAGGGCGGCGTTTCGATTGACGACTGCGTAGCGGTAAATGACGCGGTGGACGCTCCGCTTGATGAGCTTGACCCAATCAGCGTCCCTTACAATCTTCAGGTTATGTCAACCGGAATCGAAAGAAAGCTTATAAGGGATTTTCACTATCAGAAATTCATGGGCGCAAAAATCCTGCTTAAGCTGCGCACTGCCTACAACGGCACAAAGAACCATAAGGGCATTCTTGTTTGCTACGACAACGGTGCCGTCACCGTCGAATTTGCCGACGGCACAACCCACACGTTTACAAAAGAGGAAGTCATAAGCGTCAGGCTCGATGATTTTGAGCAGTAAACAATGAGAGTTAATTAACAATTTACAATTAACAATTAACAATTGCGAAAGGCACTGTGTGCCTTGGATTTATAAACCTTCGCAAGAGGCGGAGCTTATAATACAAGTCCGCAGGACTTCCTTGTTTTCCCCGGCCCCTGACC
The DNA here is from genome assembly GCA_963625735.1 of bacterium. Classification (GTDB taxonomy): domain Bacteria; phylum Bacillota; class Clostridia; order Oscillospirales; family Acutalibacteraceae; genus RUG806. Next base: position 10,307 of record CAVFUV010000058.1, on the reverse strand, counting down.
CCCGGCCCCCCGGCCCCTTGCTGCCGCTTCACGGCAGTTGACCACTATAAGAAAGGATGATTACAAAAATGAACAACGAACTGCACAACGCTATAATGCTTTTCCAGAAAGAGAGAGGCATAGCGGCAGATGTGTTATGTGAAAAAATATGCCAGGCGGTTTCAACTGCCGCAAAAAAAGAATTCGATCTTTCAAAAGAGAGTGAAATTATCTGCACCATGGACCCCAAAACCTACGAGCTTGCGATTTTTAACCGCAAAACGGTAGTCGAAGAGGTCTATGATCCCGATATCGAAATCGATCTTGAAGAGGCACAGACCTATAAGCCCGGTGCCAAGCTTGACGATACGGTTGATGTTCCGCTTCGCTTTGAAAACCTCGGCAGAATTGCCGCCCAGAGCGTAAAGCACACAATCCGTCAGAGTGTACGCACATACGAGCACGAGAGAGATTATAAAGATCTCATCGAAAAGAACAACGAGATTGTCTCCGCAAAGGTCTTATCCGTAAATCCCCTCACAGGTGACGCAACGGTTGAAATCCTTAAGGTTGAGGCTCTTCTTCCTCATAAAGACCAGCTCCCCGGTGAAACACTCGAAGTCGGTCAGATTATCAAGGTCTATATTGTCGATGTTCTTGAAACCACAAAAGGACCCAAGGTTCTTCTCTCCAGAACTCACTCCGGTCTTGTCAGAAGACTGTTTGAACAGGAAGTTCCCGAAATCTACGACGGTGATGTGCTTATCAAGTCCATCGCGCGTGAAGCAGGCTCCCGTACAAAAATCGCCGTATGCAGCAAAGAAGAGGGCATTGACGCCATCGGCGCGTGCATAGGCCCCAGAGGCTCACGTGTCAACGCCGTTGTCGGACTTCTCGGCGGCGAAAAGATAGACATAGTAAAATATTCCGATGACCCCGCCGAGTTTATAAGCGGCGCACTCGCTCCCGCTGATATTGTCGATGTTGAAATACCCGACCCCGAAGAAAAGAGCTGCAGAGTTACCGTTCCCGAGGATCAGCTCTCACTCGCTATCGGCAATAAGGGTCAGAACGCCCGCCTTGCGGCACGTCTCACCGGCTGGAAGATAGACATAAAGCCCTTCTACGGTGACACAAGACCCATGATTCGTCTTTAATATCATGCAGCAGAAAAAAATACCTATGAGAAAATGCACGGGCTGCAATGAAATGAAGCCCAAAAAAGAGCTCGTGCGTATAGTGAAAAGCCCGGAGGGCGACATATCCGTTGACCTTACCGGCAAAAAATCAGGCAGAGGCGCATACATCTGCAAAAATACCGAGTGCCTTATGAAGGCAAAAAAGGGCGGCAGACTCGAAAAGGCTTTTTCGTGTGCCGTACCGCCCGAGGTGTATGACAGACTGTGCCAAGAGATAGCGGATGAATAAAACACTCTCGCTTTTGGGGCTTGCCCGACGGGCGGGGCGACTGTCCCTGGGACACGATTCGGTGATTGCCGCAGTTAAAGCCGGCACGGCTAAAGCGGTAATTCTCACACTCGACGCATCCCCCGGACACCGCCGTGAGCTTGAAGGCATCGGCTTCAACGGCAGAATTCATGAGTTGAATATAACATCGGAAGAAGCGGGAATTGCGCTCGGCAAAAGATGCTGCATTTATTCCGTTAACGATGAGGGCTTCGCAGACGCTGTCGCAAAAACCGTTTAATAACGAGGAGGACTCAGAATGGTAGTAAAATACAAGATACACGAGTTAGCCAAAGATTTTAACTTAAAAAGCAATATAATCATCGACTTCTTCAAAGCAAGAGGCGATGAACAGAAAAAGTCGCAGACAACGCTTACAACGGATGAACTTGACCTTGTTTTCGATTATCTCACACAGACAAATTCCGTTGAGAGCTTTGACGCTTATTTCGCTATGAAAAAGCCCGAGCCCGCACCCGAAGCAGTCGAGGAAAAGCCCGCCGAAAAAGCGGACGAACCCGAAAAGAAGGATGCATCAAAGCCCGAGAAAAAAGAAGCTCAGAGCGGCGACAAAAAGTCCGACTCCGCAAAGCCCGACAACAAAAAGGACGCACCGAGAGCCGACAAAAAGCCCGCGGACGGCAAGAAAAACGACAACCGTCAGAATAAGCAGTCCGACAATAACCGTCAGAATAAGCCCGCCGCCGCGTCAAACGCTCAGCCCTTCAAAAAGAAGGAAAAGCCTCAGCAGAATAGCGACACACCCTTCATTCAGTCACGCACAAAGGGCGAACGCAAGACGGTCAACACCAGAAACGAGGATGTCGAGCTCGATAAGTATAACGAGCGTTACGAGAACCTTTCGGGCAACGCCATTTCCGACAGAGTGTCCGACAGCTCCCGCAAGATGAAAATCAAGCAGAAGTCCCAGCAGTATAACAAAAAGCAGGGCACACGCTCTCACAAGAGAGAGACAGAGCAGGAGCGTATGGCTCGTATTCAGGCGGAGCGTGCCACAAGAAAAATCAGCGTTACAATAGGCGAGACAATTACAGTCGGCGACCTTGCCGCACAGCTCAAGATGAAGCCCGCCGAGGTTATCAAAAAGCTGTTTGCCTACGGTGTAATGGCAGGCATAAACGAAACAATTGATTTTGATACAGCCGAAATTGTAGCGACAGAGCTTGGCGCAAAGGTCGAAAAAGAGGTTGTCGTCACAATCGAAGACAGAATTATTGACGCTACCGAAGACAACGAAGATGATCTTGTATCCCGCAGTCCCGTTGTCTGCGTTATGGGTCACGTTGACCACGGCAAGACCTCACTCCTTGACGCAATTCGTCACACAAGTGTTACATCGACCGAGTCCGGCGGCATTACTCAGCACATAGGCGCTTACAGAGTAAACCTTGACGGACAGGAGATTACCTTCCTCGACACTCCCGGCCACGCCGCATTCACCGAAATGCGTGCCAGAGGCGCGAAGGCCACAGATATCGCCGTTCTTGTTGTTGCTGCCGACGACGGCATCATGCCTCAGACGATTGAAGCCATCAACCACGCAAAGGCGGCCGAAATTTCAATTATCGTCGCAATAAACAAAATGGATAAGCCCGGCGCGCAGCCCGACAGAGTTATGCAGCAGCTTACCGAATACGGCCTTGTACCCGAAGAGTGGGGCGGCGACACAATCTGTGTTCCCGTTTCCGCAAAGACACACGAGGGACTTGACAAGCTTCTCGAATCCATTCTGCTTGTAGCGGAAATGAAGGAGCTTAAAGCCAATCCCAACCGTGCCGCAAAGGGCGTTGTCATCGAAGCGCGTCTTGACAAGGGCAAGGGCCCCATTGCCACACTTCTTGTTCAGAATGGTACTCTCAAAAACGGCGATATAGTCGTTGCCGGCACAGCAGTCGGACGCATAAGAGTTATGACCGACTATAAGGGCAGACGTGTTAAAGAAGCCGGTCCCTCAGTTCCCGTTGAGGTTATGGGTCTCGGTGAAGTCCCCGGCGCGGGCGATATGTTCGACGCCGTAAGCGACGAAAAGCTTGCCAGAGAGCTTGTTGAGCAGAGAAAAGAAAAGCTCAAAGAAGAGCAGTTCAATAAATATCACCGTGTCACTCTTGATACATTGTTCTCCACTCTTGAGGAGGGTGAACTGAAGGAGCTTGACATAGTTGTAAAGGCGGACGTTCAGGGCTCGGTTGAGGCTCTTACACAGAACCTCGAAAAGCTTACAAACGACGAAGTAAGAGTTCGTGTCATCCACGGCGGTGTCGGTGCGATTACCGATTCCGATGTTATGCTGGCGGCGGCATCAAACGCCATTATCGTCGGCTTCCATGTCCGTCCCGACGCGACAGCTCAGGCACACGCCGAGCGTGACAAGATAGAAATGCGTATGTACTCCGTCATTTACGACTGCATTGAGGATGTTGAAGCCGCCATCAAGGGCATGCTCGCTCCCAAATTCCGTGATGTCGATATCGGCAAGGCGGAGGTCAGACGTGTGTTCAAGCTTTCGAGCGCCGGCACAATCGCAGGTTCTTATGTTCTCTCCGGCAAGGTTGCCAGAAACTGCAAGATAAGAGTTGTAAGAGACGGTATTGTTATAGCCGAGGACGCCATTGCTTCCTTAAAGCGTGAAAAGGATGACGCAAAAGAAGTTATGAGCGGCTATGAGTGCGGTATCGGTCTCGAGAAATATAATGACATAAAAGAGGGCGACATTCTTGAAGCGTACCTGGTAGAAGAATATCAGGACGCTTAAGAGGGAAGCCTTAGGAAAGGAACAAAATTAAGCGTAAACGAAAATCTCGGCAGAACTTCATACAGTTTGGAGTTTGGAGAGTGGAGTCGGTCTTCGCATGATGTGAATCTTGCAATATCGTATTAACCGAATACAAAGCTTTGCCTGTTTCGCATTGTATTTTTGCGGAGCGGCACTCCACACTCCACACTTTTGGGCTTCTGAGTCTGACTTTGATTTGAAATATGAAAAGCAAGAGGTTGACGCTTAATTTTATCATAAAAGATGGGTTACAAATCCGACAGAACAGCCGAGGATATCAAGAGAGAGCTGACGGTGCTTGTGCGTGAGCTTAAAGACCCCCGTGTCAATGCGTCGTTCATAACGGTCGTGCGTGCCGAGGTCGCACACGATCTGTCTTTCTGCAAAGCGTATGTAAGCTCGCTTGAGGGTATCGAGTCGGCAAAAACAGTCTGCAAAATACTTAACGGCAACGCCAAGGGCTACCTGCGTAAAGAGCTCGGGACTCGTCTCGGACTTCGCAAAACTCCCGACCTTAAGTTTATTGCGGATGATTCAATAGAAAAAGGTGTCGAGATGTTCAAAAAGCTCTACGATGCCGAAAAGAAAGCAGAGAAAAAGGAAGATATATGACAGTCAGTCTTACTGAAGCATGGGCAAAGCTCATGGCCATGGATGATATTCTTTTGCTTACTCACCGTGCTCCTGACGGCGATGCGGTGGGCAGTCTTATCGCACTTTACAGAGTGCTTCTTGCACAGGGCAAAAACGTTCGCTATATTGTTGAAAAGCCTTCAAAGGATCTGTGCTTTCTTCTTGAAGGGCTCGATTGCTCCGAATTTGAAGAAAAGTATATTGTGACTGTGGATGTCGGCGACAAAAAGCTGCTCGGTCAGCCGTTTGAAGACAGATACGGCGATAAAGTCGCTTTAAGCATTGACCATCACGCCACAAACATAATGTTCGCCGAAGCGACCCTCCTTGATGCGGGTGCGGCGGCGGCAAGCGAAGTGCTTTTCGATATGTTCACCGCAAACGGCGTAACAATCGACAAGGATGTCGCAATGGCTCTTTATGTCGGCATAGCGACCGATACGGGCTGTTTTAAGTACGGCAACACTACCGCCAAGACGCTTCGTGCCACGGCGAGTCTTATGGATACCGGCATTCAGACAGCACAGGTCAACACCGATATTTTTGATACGAAAACAAAGGAGTATTTTGCCCTTGAGACAATGGCGATGAACTCCATAAAAATGTACTGCGACAACAAGGTTGCCGTGCTTATGCTTACAAAGGATATGTATCGCCGTGCGAATATCGCCGAAAACGAAACGCAGGGCATAAACGGTCTGCCCCGACAGATTGCGGGTGTGCTTATCGGCATCACCATAAAAGAGCGTGAGTCGGGCTCTTATCGTATTTCCATGCGTACACGTGAGGATGTTGACGCATCCGCCATATGCGCTCTTCTTGGCGGCGGCGGACACAAGCAGGCGGCAGGCTGTGAAATGACAGCCGCACCGAGAACGGTAATCTCCACCATTCTCAAGTATGCGGAGGAAGCACTTAAAGAACAAAATTTACTGTAATTGCGGGTTTTCGCTAAGTGTGAAGAGTGGAGTGTGGAGTGTGGAATTGCACCGCTTTTTGCGAAGCGTGCAACAGAATTTTCAGCATTTACAGCACAGATTTTTTGTTTGGCTGTCGGTGATTCGTTAACTCCACACTCCACACTCCAAATTCCACACTGACCGAAGATTTTATTCCGCAGATTTTACACCGGGGAGGCAGGTCATTTTTTGAACGGCTTTGTCATTTTAGACAAGAGCGAGGGACTGACTTCGTTTAAGGCGTCGGCTTTTCTTCGCAGAATATACGGCGAAAAAAAGACCGGGCACACGGGCACTCTTGACCCTATGGCGACCGGTGTTCTTCCCGTCGCCCTCGGCAGGGCTACACGCTTTATAAGCTTTTTGCCTGATGGTGACAAGGGCTATTCCGCCCGTTTTCGCCTTGGGATTACAACCGACACACTTGATATCACCGGCAAGGTTCTCAGTGAAACGCCGTGCAGTCTTAAAAAAGCGGATGTGCTCGGTGTTTTAGACAGCTTCAGGGGCGATATTATGCAGACGCCGCCCATGTTCTCCGCAATTTCAGTCGACGGCATACGGCTCTATGAGCTTGCTCGCAAGGGTGAAGAGATAGAAAGACAGCAGCGTCCGGTTACGATTTATTCTTTGGAGCTGACGGAGTGCGAAAACGGCGAGTTCGGTATTGATGTTCTCTGCTCCAAGGGTACATATATCCGCTCCCTTATTGCCGACATAGGCGACGCTTTGGGCGTCGGCGCATGTATGACAGCACTTCGCAGAACACGTGCAAACGGCTTTACGCTTGACGACGCACATACAGAAGAGGAGCTTAAAACGCTTGCTCCCGGCGGTGTTCTCGATATAGACGCTCCGTTTATGTGCCTTGATTTTGTCCGCCTTACAAAAAATCAGTCTGTCCGCTTTCGAAACGGCGGCGAGCTGTTTACGTCCCGCCTCGGCAAGGACGTTCCGCCCGGGATGTACCGTGTCTACTCCGCCGAAAACGAGTTTCTGGGTCTCGGAGAAGTACAGAATGAAGATTCCGAGATGCTGTGGGCGAGAAGGGTCGTATAAGTTCACAAGGAGCAAGGAGCAAGGAGCAGTGAAAACTTGATTAGTGCGGGGGTGTGGAATTGGCACGAAGTGTGGAGTGTTAAGAGTGGAGTGTGGAGTTGGCTTCGCAAGTGTTTTCTTTTGCCCATGACTCCTGGTCCCCGGCCCCTTGCATTACAGCTTAAAATTTTATAGTTATTGAAAAAAGTATGAATACTACACTTTCTTCCGTCGCTCTCGGTTTTTTTGACGGGTTGCATCTGGGACACAAAAAGGTGCTTATGAATGCGATGTCTGAGAGGGCGAACGGTCTTGTTCCCGGGGTGATGCTTTTTGACAGGCCGCCCTTTGAGGAATTAACAGGAAAAAAAATTCCGCGGCTTCTGACCGATGAAGCACGCGATAAAATATTGACGGACAGCGGATTTTCGCTTTTTAATGTTTCATTTTCGGAAATTCGCGATATGTCCCCGAAAGCGTTTGTCAGAGATATTCTGGCGGACAGATTTTCCGCACGCAGTGTGTCGTGCGGATTTAACTTTACCTTCGGCAAAAACGGCGAGGGCAACACCGAAACGCTTATATCGGAGTGCGAAAAATACGGCATATCGGTGCATATTGCGGACAGTGTGTTGCTTAATAATGATGTTGTCTGCTCCAGTGCCGTACGCCGTTATATTTCAGACGGCAATATGACCGAAGCCGACAATATGCTCGGCTACACCTTCGGATTTACTTCTCCCGTGTTTCACGGTGACAGGCGGGGGCGGCTTCTCGGTTCACCGACAATAAATCAGTATATTCCGAAGGGGCTTGTCGTGCCGAAATTCGGTGTCTACGCTTCTTTTGTCGACATTGACGGCGAAATACTTTCGGGCGTTACGAATATCGGCAAGCGTCCGACTTTTGACGGCGAGAGCCTTCGAAGCGAAACATTTATTCTGGGCTTTAACGGCGATTTGTACGACAAAAGCATTACCGTTTATCCGATTGAATTTATAAGAGGCGAGATGAAATTTTCTTCCGCCGACGCGCTTAAAGAACAGATATCGAGGGACGAGCGTACCGCCGCCGAGATTACAGAAAATAAACAGGTGAAATTACCCGATTTGACTTAGGGGGAATTATCTATGAGCGATAACAAATATAAAGGAAAAAAGGTTCTCGTGCTGGGGCTTGCCAGAAGCGGAAACGCCGCCGTTAAGCTTTTGCTTAAATTAGGTGCAAAAATAACCGTGTCGGAGTCCAAACCGAGAGATGAAATAAAGGAACTGCCCTTTCTGCTTGAAAACGGCGTTGAAGTCGTGGGGCAGGAAACGGAAGTCTTTGAACGTGATTTTGACCTTGCCGTAAAAAATCCCGGCATAAACGGCAAACTGTGGTTTGTTAAACGCCTTCGTGAGAGGGGCATTCCCGTTATAACCGAAATCGAGCTGGCATTTGATGTTTGTGCTCCTCAGCACTATATAGCCGTCACGGGTTCAAACGGCAAGACGACTACCGCCACGCTTCTTTATGAAGTCATTTCAAAGGCACGCCCCGGAATTACGCATCTGTCGGGCAATATCGGCATCGCGCTGTGTGAAACGACTCTCGAAAACGATCTGCTTAACAAACCCGGTCACTATATCGTGCTTGAAATATCAAACTTCCAGCTGCTCGACATTGTAAAATTCCGTCCCGAGGTTGCGGTCATTATGAATCTGTCAGCGGATCATCTTGACTTTATGGGCTCGGAGGATGCGTATTACCGTTCAAAATGCCGTGTGTATGAGAACATGAGGGACAACGACGTGTTCCTGATGAATGTTGACGACGCACTTGTCGGGGAATATACCGACAAAATCCCGGTGCACTGCAAAAAGGTTACATACAGTCTGCTTGATTCCAAGGCGGATTTTTACGCCGACGAAAAATATGTCTATATGAACGGCGAAAAGCTGTTCTCGACCGATATAATAAAGGTTGTGGGTAGGCATAACGTGCAGAATGTTCTTGTGGCGTGTGCCGCTTCTCACATAATGGGTCTGACAGACGAGGAAATTGCCGCCGGTGTAAGTGAATTTAAAGGTGTGGAACATAGAATAGAGTTCGTGAGAGAATTAAACGGCGTAAAATATTACAACGACTCAAAGGGTACAAATGTAGACGCGACCGTTACGGCGTTAAAGGCGTTTTCGTCACCTGTCATATTGCTTGCGGGCGGTCACGATAAGGGGCTGTCATTTGATCCTCTTAAAGCATATCTGCCGGGCGTAAAGAAAATAATAGCGTACGGCGAGTGCGGACAGCGGCTGTTTGACGAGCTTGCCCCCGAAAAGAGCATACTTGTAAACACTCTGCCCGAAGCACTTAATGAAGCCGTAAAAATCGCCGAAAGGGGCGATGTGATATTGCTGTCCCCGACTACAAGCTCCTATGACCAGTACACATGCTTTGAGGCGCGTGGGGAACACTTCAAGAGCCTTGTAAACGCTTTGGAGGGCTGAAATGGACACAAAAAATAAGCCCGTCGGGATTTTCGATTCCGGGCTCGGCGGTCTTACAACCGTAAAAACGGTGTTGGGCGAGCTGCCGAATGAGGATATAATCTATTTCGGTGACACCGCGCGTGTGCCGTACGGCGACCGCTCAAAAGAGACAATAATCGAGTACGCAAAGGACGATATAGAATTTCTGCTTTCATTTGATGTGAAGGCCGTTGTAATTGCGTGCAATACAGCCGACTCCATGGCAAGAACGGAAATGGAACGCATTTTCAGAGTGCCTATTATCGGCGTTGTTCAGCCGTCGTCTCAGCGTGCCGCCGCCCTTACGAAAAACAATAAAATCGGTGTTATAGGCACTAACGCCACCGTGTCAAGCGGAGCGTTTAAAAAGAATATAAAATCTTTTAACAGAAATGCCGAGGTGTTTTCGTGTGCCTGCCCGCTGCTTGTGCCGCTTGTCGAAGAGGGCAGAACGGGCATTGACGATAAGGTAACCCGCCGTGTGCTTCGTGAGTATCTTGAACCGCTCAAAGAGAAGGGGATAGACACGCTTGTTCTCGGCTGTACGCATTATCCGCTTCTGACGGCGCTTATAAGCGATATTATGCCCGGTGTTACTCTCATAAATTCGGGTGAAGCGGCTGTCTCTCGTCTTACAGGTGTGCTTAAGGACGGCGATATGCTTAACGACGGCACAAAAAAAGGCACAGTCCGCTATTTCGTCAGCGACAATGTCGAAAGCTTTGTCCGCCACGGCAGTATTTTTATGGGGCATGAGCTTGGAGGCAGGGCGGAGCAGGTGGAGATAAATTAACAATTGGAATAAGGGGCCGGGGGTCAGGGACCGGGGACCGGGGCAAAAAACAATGCAGAATGTAGAATGCATAATGCATTGGACCTGTATAATAAAAGTGTACATTTGAAGTTCGTAATGATATAATGCAAATA
>CAVFUV010000057.1:0-11222 GCA_963625735.1 bacterium | reverse complement strand
CTGTCTGTCTGTCTGTCTGTCTGTCTGTCTGTCTGTCTGTCTGTCTGTCTGTCTAAAATTATCGCAGAGTACATTGTGTTTGTCAACCCTTTTCCCGAAAAAATTATCTTCAACCGATATTTTTATACAAATTCAGAATTTCGTCAAGCCATTTCAAAAATTTAAATTTTGAAAATTTTTGAAGCGGTTAAATCCGAGACAATTTGTTCAACAAAACAAAGAAAAAATCCGCCTCGATACCATACCGAAGCGGATTTTTAAGCAAAGATTTTATTTTTTTATGACATTGACTGTGAAAGACTGCTCGCCGAGGTCCTGACCGGTGACGGTGACGGTAACGGGGCCGGACTTGCCGACAGTGCGAAGCCAGAAGGCTCTGTCGCCGCCGATGAGGGCGAATTTATCGGGGCCGATTACCTTTGCTGGGCCGTCAACCTTTACTTCAATAGCATGGTTGGCGTAGGCCACCTGATTGCCGTTCTGGTCGACACAGCGAAGCTCAACACGGGTTACGTCGTATGTCTTGTCCTCAATAAGTGTGTCGGAGTCGGGTCTGACCTCAAGTGACAGGCTGTTTACGGCGGTGCGGGTTACGGACTTTACAAGCTTGCCGTCCTTGTAGCCGTCATAACGGTATGTTACCTGCTCGTCGCCCCAGTTGATAAAGTATTTGGCGATAAGGTCGTACATCTGACCGAATGACATTCTGCCGTGAATATAGGCATAGACTATTTCGAGATAGTTCTGCGGCGGCATAATGTAGCCGTACTTTGTGGCGGCGACAAGTGCCTTTTTGAGGTGCTTTGCGGTTACTTCGTCAAGTCCGTCATCTGTTACAAGTGAGTCACCGACATAATCCGTGGGGCGAATGGGCGGATGCGGCAGATTCGGGAATTCATTCTTAGCGGGATAAGCGGTGGATGTATGCTTGCCGTTTTTGTAGACCTCGACATAATCGCAGTTTGTAAAAATGTATGTGCCGCCGACAAGCGCTCCGGGATAGTCGCCGACATCCATTGCGGATGAAGTCTCAAGCACCGGGAAATTGTCCTGCTGAGACGCATAGACGGAAGCCGCGAACTTTGGCACACGGAACATATCTGTAACACCGTGATAGCATATTCTGTCGCCGCTGCCGAAGTCCTTATGCGTGTTGTAGTCCGCCATACACCAGCCGATAGCACCGGAAATACGTTTTGAGCCGAATGCGGCATTCTGTACGTTTGCGTGTCTTACGGCGTGGTTGCGGCGAAGCTCCTCACGGTCAAAGCTCTTTGTGGGGTACATATGGCCGTTATGCTCCGTTACAAGATAGGGTGCTTTAAGTCCGCATACGATAAAGGACGGAAGAAGATTTATAAATGAACCGGAGTGTGAGAAATCGTTGTAGGTATAGACATCCTCAAGCAGATGACTGCGGGGGAAGTTGCGAACGCCGCCGGTCTGTCGTGTGGGGTCAAGGGAATGCGCGGCTTCGTTTGTGAGCTTATAGAACTCGTCACAGTCGCCGCCCTCGTTTACACGAACGCCCCAGAGCACAATTGAGGGATGGGAACGGTCACGCTTTACCATTGCGCGTACGTTGTCAAGGCACGTCTCTCTCCAGTCGCCTTCGCCTAAATATTGCCAGCTGGGCATTTCGGTGAACACAAGAAGACCTATCTCGTCGCATCTGTCGATAAAATGAACGGAATCGGGATAGTGAGATGTGCGGACAAAGTTGCATCCGAGCTTGTATTTAAGCAAATCCGCGTCCGCACGCTGAGCCGATGCGGGCATTGCGTTGCCGACATAGGGATAGCTCTGATGGCGGTTGAGTCCGACAATTTTTATCTTTCTGCCGTTAAGCTCGAAGCCCGTGAGGGTAAAACGTGCCTCACGGAAGCCGAAACGGCGTGTAAATACGTCTGAGCCGTATGTGACTTTAAGCGTATAGAGCTTGGGGGAATCGATATCCCACAGTGAAACACCGGGGGCTTTCATTCTCATTCTTATTACTCTGCCGTCAAAATCGGCGGTTTTCTTTTTAAGGCATGTGTCGCCGTCAAGAAGCTCGACGGTATATGAGCCCTTTGCGGAATCACTGAAAGTAATATCGGCTTCAACGATTTTTTCGGGAGCTAAGGCGTTTGGAGTTTTTACGAAAACATCCTCAATATATTTCGGCTCGGTGATTTCGAGAGACACTTCTCTGTAAATGCCGCCGTAAACAAGATAATCGACAACCTTGCCGAAGGGAGGCATATCGGGACGCTCGGTTGAATCAAGCTCCACAGCCAGGATATTATTCTTCTTGTTGATTTTATCGGTAATTTCAAGTCTGAAGGGAGTGTAGCCGTCTTTGTGTTCGCCGACATATTTGCCGTTAAGATAGACTTTGGCGTAGTTTGCCGCACCCGCGAAATTGATAAATACGCGTCTGCCGTTTTCGAAAGCCTCTGCGGGGAGCTTGAAGCTCTTGCGGTAACAGCTTATAAACTGAAAATCACGCTCGTCAAAATAGTTGTAAGGAAGCTCCTTGACGGTATGGGGAATGTCGACGGTTTCAAAAGCGGAATCGTCGTAATTTGCCTTAGTCATTTCATCGGCAAATGTGTCCGAAAACTTCCAGCCGAAGTTCAAGTCAATAAATTGTCTCATTATTTTTCCTCTCTTTTTATAAAGGTAATGATTATAAACCTAATTTTACATTATGCGTATCTCTTTTGCAACACAAAAATAATTTGTTCACGGTTTTGTGAAACGCTTCGATTTAGCAAAGCAATATAATCCAAGTCCGCAGGACTTCCGACACTGCTCCTTGCTCCTTGCTCCTTTTCTTTGCTCCTTGCTCACCAAAAGTGGAGAGTGGGGTTGCTTTGCTAAAGGCGACAGCTTTATAAATCCAAGTCCGCAGGACTTCCTTAGTCTCTGACCACCGGATACTGGATACTGGCCACTTTTTCTCATTGCTAATTGCTCATTGCTAATTGCTCATTGCTAATTGCTCATTGCTAATTGCTCATTGCAAATACGCCTCAACTCTATAAATCCTGAACCCCTGCTCCGAGAACTTTTTCTCATATTCCGTGACTATATTTCCCTCATATTCGCTGTTGTGCAGGTCAAGGGAAATATTTTGAATACGAAAGCCCGCAAGGGAGTACTGTTCAAGGGAATATTCAAAGAAATGCATATTGTCGGTCTTCTGATAAATCGGCGCGCCGGGAGCTAAAAGTGCCTTGTATACTTCAAGAAAACGGATATTTGTAAGGCGTTTGTTTTCATATGCCTTTTTGGGGAACGGGCATGAAAAATTAAGATAGATTCTGCCGATTGTTCCGTCTCTGAAATACTTCTGCAAAACAGTCGCATTGCAGTGAACAAACAGTACGTTTTTTATGCCTACGTCGAGTGCCTTTTTGCACGCCATGCAAATGACGCTTCTGTTTACCTCGACGGCGACAAAGTTTATATCGGGGTTTCTTGTCGCTTCTTCGCAGATAAACTGACCCTTGCCGCAGCCTATTTCAAGATAAACGGGGTTGTCATTGCCGAAATATGATTTCAGGTCAATATATTCCTTTTTGGTTATGGCTATTCTTGTGTCCTCACTCGCGGGGGGCATGTTTATGAGATTGGGACATTCGGAAAGCTTTTTTTCGAGATTTTTCTTTTTACGCATTCTCATTTTGTGTATTCGCTCCGTTTTCAAAATATTCGGTTATCTGCTGTTTTGATGCTGAAAATCTGCCCTGCAAAATGTCATCCGAGCCGCCGCCGCGACCGTTTAACGCTGTGTTAATTTCTTTTGAAAGGCTTTTAAGTCCGACGGAATTTGATGTTATGACATAGGTGTAGCCGTTTTTGTCGTCACCGCCGAGAGCACACGAAAGACAGCCGCATTTCTCACGAAGAGAAACGGAAATTCGCCTTAGATCATCGCCCGAAAAACCGCTTGCAAAGACACAGATATTGCCGTCGGTGGGGGTTGCGGATGACACAATGTCGTCAATTCTGTTCTGCGTCTGTAAAGCAATTTCCCTTTTCAGCAGATTTATTCTGTCAAGCAAATCACTTGTCGCCTGAGGTATGCCGTCATGGGGTGATTTAAGAAGCGCCGCTGTTCTAAGCATGTCGTCATACATTGACGAAAGCATACTCTGTGCCGTACCTCCGCACACAAGAGTAATGCGAACGCCGCCGCGGTGACTCATGGAGGAGAGTATTTTTATTATGCCTATCTCGCCTGTGTTTGCGACATGAGGGGCACAGCACGCACAGCGGTCAATGCCGTCTATTTCGACAATTCTTGTATTTTTAAGATTATCAAGCTTGCTTCTGTATTTAAGCCCGGCAAGCTCTTCGTCTGTCGGAAAATATGCGGTTATTTTTCTGTTCTGCCACACGGCTCTGTTGGCTTCAAGCTCGATTTCGTGCAGCTGTTCTTTTGTGAGATATCCGCTGAAATCAACGGTCATGAGCGTGTCATCCATATGAAAGCCGACATTGTCAAAGCCGTATTTTGAAAAAACGATACCGGACACAATATGCTCGCCGGAGTGCGACTGCATACGGGCAAAACGCCTGCCGGAATCTATTCTGCACAAAACAGTGTCGCCGATATCATATTCGGGCTTTTTCTTTGAGTAATGATAAACCGTGCCGTCAAGCGTCTGTGCATCGAAAATCGGTGTATCGCCTATTGTGCCGACATCGGACTGCTGACCGCCGCCTTCGGGGAAAAAGCAGGTTTTATCAAGAACAGTGGCATAGGCATTATTCTGTTCGGCAATGTCAAGCACCGTCGATGTGCATTCTGAAATATAGGGGTCTGTAAAGTAAATAAGCTGTGTCATTTTATTCAACCGTAAAGGCACAGACAAGCTTTTGCGACCTGTTGCCCCAGAATCCTTCCGCCGTGATTTCAGCCGTATAATTCCCTGTCGGAATATTTTCAAAGTCCATTTTGTACTCGGCAGGCATATTATAAATATAGTAAGATGACGTCATACGGTGCTGACGGATTATTGTGCCGTTCTGCTTCTTTATCGTGCATTTATATGCGTCAATTCTCTCGGTCTCAGAAGAAGCGGCATCGAATATAACCGACACTGTGCTGCCGTTAGTTTCGGCGTGTGCACCGGCATTATCGGCAAAGAAGGGCGTTTCGGGGCTGCGGTAACGCTCATCCGTAAACTTAAATGAATCGGGGTTCCACGGCTCGTCTATAATCACACCGTCATTAAAGAAATTGCCGCTTAAGATATCAAGAGGCAGAACACGGACACGACCGTCCCTGTCGGCTTCAACAACAAGAAGCTGCGCGCAGGAACGTGAATCGGGAGGCACTGTGCCGCAGGTGAAGTCAAATTCATCAAGCTCAAAATAAGAAAATGAACCCGTGCCGAAGCTTGTAAAGTGCTTCTGATGTACGCTTCTGGGGTCATTTATCGGAGCGTGAGAATGCCCTGAGAAATCGACAACCTGCGGATAATCCATAAGCACGGCATAAATATCGTTGTCGCCCCAGTTTATACTGCCGTATACGGTGTCGCTGAGATGCGGATGCTGAAAAACGAAAATCGGCTTTTTCTCGTCATCCTCGGCGGCTTTTTTAAGCTCCTCAGAGAGCCACTGCTGTTTTGCTTCGTCAATACTGCATCCACGCTCGGTTGTAACGGCGATAAAATGAAAACCGTTTATCACAAAATGCGTGTCGGGTGACTGATGAAAAATTTCATCGAAGTGTTTTAACGCGCCCTCTTCACCGTCGTGCATAAACTCATGACTTGCCATGGTAAGAACGGGCTTTGTTTCGGGTTTAAGTGAGTCGTCAAGAGCGGATTTGAAAATGCTCATCTGCTCAAAAGTGCCCTGATTGGCAAAATCGCCGATAACACAGACTGCGTCAATATTTTTGTAGGACGAGCTTTCGGCATAGCTGTAAGCAAGGGACATGCCCTTCCTGAATCTGTCGGGCTCAGTAGGGTCGTTTTCTTTGCAGTGGACATCACTGCAGGCGATGAAGCGGAGAACGGGGGTAAAATTCATATTAAACTCCTTAGATAATCAACAATTAAGAATTAACAATACCGGAGGACACCGCATTTCTTGGATTATACAGCTTAACACATGGCGAGTGTGGAGAGTGAAGAGTGGAGTGTGGAGTTGGCTTCGCGAAATTTCGGTGTCATCTGAAATTTTGGGGTTAGGTAAAAATATGCAATGGATTTAAAAAGTATAGCACAAACGGTGCGATAAATCAATGATTGAGGGGATTAAAAAGGTTTTTCGGAAGTGTTTATAAAAACTTAAAATTTTATTTCCAAATCAGAATAATAATATTATTAACATAGTTTATAATCTCCGCATACCTTAAAAGAGGAGTAAAAAATGAAAAAATATTTCAAAGACAGATTTACTACAATTTTCAGGGACGTAAAGAAAAGCGAATTTATTTATTGGTGGATTCTTCGCGCGCTTATGATTTATGCTCTGTTTGACACGATTTTTTCGGGCAGTGCATACTCGGCGAGCAACCCGCCCATTCAGATAGCGGCAAACCTTGTCGGTATGTTCGCATATGAGATAATTCAGCTTCTTCCCGGCAAAAAGATTAGACTTAAATTTATGAGCCCCCGTTTTCAGAATATAACGGCACTCGGTTTTCTTTTGGGGTCGTTCGGCGGAGCGTATCTCAATTTCTATTATTCAATTCCGGGGTATGACAAAATTCTTCACGCTCTCGGCACAGCGGAGGCCGTTTATATCGGCTATGAATATGTCTGCGCCACTCAGATAAAATTCAAGAAAACGTGTCCGCATCAGATTGCGAACCTCTGCGCGTTGGGGCTCGGCTTTGTGTTTTCGAGCGCATGGGAAGTTTTCGAGTTTATATATGACACATATTTCGGCGGTGACGCACAGCACTGGAGCTATCAGCTGGCACTTGAGGCGGCAGGCGGCGACGCTTCCAAAATATTCAATCTGTTTCCTGTCGGCGACCCGAGCAGATTTGCTCTTATGGACACGATGGGCGATATAGTGCTGAACTTTATCGGCGGATTTATAATGTATGCGATACTGTGTCTTATTCCGTATAACCACAAGGGCGATCGTAATATCAACAACAAGATAAATGCGGGCAATGAAATGTAATTCGAAAAGTGTGGAGTGTGGAGTGTGGAGTGTGGAGTGTGGAGCAGTAAAAACAATCGGCATTAGCAAATAGCAATCGGCAATGAAGTCTTAGATTTCGGGGCAAGTGGGTGTGATACCTGCTTGTCTTTTTTGTTGGGAGAGCGGACTTATTGAGCATCGCACTATAAAAATAAGTGCCAACACCGGGAATCGACATGGCACTCAAAAGTTCAGTTCCTGCATTTTCTGTATTTCCGGTTCCGGCTGTTCGGCGTTTTATCTTGGTTGTTATCTTGGTCGGTAACTTGGTCGGTGACTTGGTCGCTATCTTTATGACAAGGCACCGAACGAAAGAGAGGAGTGAAGTGTAAGGATACGGGACCGGGCCGAGTGAGTCAAATTTGTTCAGCCGCAGCCCCATGCGGCTTAACAAATGAAGGCGAACGAGGCACAGCCGCTCAAAGTGGCACCCGGCTGTCCGGTCTTAAACCTGCCGTTTTTCGAAAAGCCAACCGACCGGGCAGGTGGGTGCACTGCAGAGCGGCCCGACCGCCGGTACGGCAAAAAAGCCACGCCAATACAAAATAAGCCCACATCTTGCGAAGCAAAAAAACCAAAACAAAGCAAAATCCCCGCAAAAGCAGAAATAACCAAACTCTTGCGAAGCAAAAAAATCCAACACAGAGAAAAAGCCCCGCAAACACCGAAAAAGCCAAGTGTTTGCGAAGCTTATACAATCCAAGACACGCAGTGTCTTCCTCCGGTTCTCCGGCCCCTGACCCCCGGTCCCCGGCCCCTTTCCATTGCTAATTGTTAAACGCCTTCGTCAGCATCTCGCACCTCTTTTTAACACACGCTCTTACAAGCCGTGTCCAGAGGGCAATATCGAAGCCATGCAGCGTGCCTCTTGTTTCGACAACTTCAACCGAAGTGCCGAGAGACACAAGGCGTTTTGCGAAATTTACGCCGTCATCATGAAGGCAGTCAAACTGTGCCGTTTCGATATAAAACGGCGGCAGCTTCTGAGGCAAGGTCATCTGCATGGGGCTTGCCTCTTTGTTTTCGCCGTTTTTAAGATACAACTCCCACATGGTTTTGTTATTAAGTGCGTTCCACATGGGGGTGTTCAGATACTTTTTCATCGACTCGGTTTTCATTTCACGGTCGGTGACGGGGTACATAAGTATACACACGGCAGGTGTGCGTTTTGCGTCGGCAACGACATAGGACGCAAGAACTCCCCCGGCACTGTCTCCGCCGACTGCGAAGGGTGTGTCGGGATAATGATTTTCAAGCCATTCATAAGCAAGCCGTGCATCGTTTCTCGGTTTCGGATACGCAAAATCGGGAAGAAGAGAATAGTCGGGGCATATAACCCTGCAATGTGCCTTTTTGGCGTACATTGCGGTCAGCTTCTTGTGATGCGGTGCCGCCTCATACCCAAATCCGCCGCCGTGAAAATACAGCAGTGTCGGCAGACTCTCCCCTTCCGATTTTTTCGGAGTGAGGATATCCATTCGCATGACCGTGCCGTCATCACGCATTACATTCACATTCTCGTGATTTACACGGTGCGTGGGCGTCATTAAGAGAAGCACCTTCTGCACGTCCCAGGCGAAATGCATAAGCCACGGTGCTTTTGTGAGGGAAAATCTGAAAAATTTAAGTTCTCGTCTGATGTCGTTAATCGGCATATGTCACCTTCCGTTAATTGTAGTTGTGAGCTTCTTTGAGCATCATGTCCTTGACCTTCATAATGCGTGTGTTGGAGCTTCGTTCGTTTTCGTCAAGCTTCATTGAAATATACTTTATGGTCTCTTCGTACTGCGGAATCATAACATGCTCGAGAGCGTTAACGCGACGGCGTGTTTTTTCTATCTCAGCCGCCATAAGCCGACATGCTTTTTCGGTTTCGGCAAGTCGGATTAAATCCGGCATAATATCGGAAATGTATTTTACGGCTCCGTCAAGCTCCGTTGAAGTAAAAGCGAAGCCGTAAGGGTATATATCCGTCTCATCCGCCGTCTTAAGCTTTGTCTCAAACTGCGGAATAACAACCGACATAACATTTTTTTCGCCGACATCAATGCTCATCTGCTGCATCGGCATCATAAGCGCGGCCGAGATTTCGGCATCGCTCATAACGGAACGTGCGACCGACATATATTTGTTGGCTTCCTTTATTCCGTTTTCGACCTTCTGACGAAGAGCCTTGTTTTCACGCACAAGCTCCATAAAGCGGCGCATAAGCTCGTCTCGCTTGTCCTTTAAGAGCTTATGCCCCCTTCTGGCGGTTACAAGCTTACGCTTTAAGTTGGTAAGCTCCATTCGTGTGGGATTGACATTAAGTGTCGCCATTTAAGCCGCCCCCTTAATTTTTGTCATAATATTCGTCGAGCAGCTCATTTGAGATACGCTTAAGTTCGCTTCTGGGCAGGATTTTAAGAAGCTTCCAGCCCAGATCAAGTGTTTCCTCTATGCTTCTGTCGGTATAATTCCCCTGCGAAACATACTGTTTTTCAAACTCATCGGCAAATTTCGCATAGAGCTTGTCCATATCGGTAAGAGCGGCTTCACCGAGAATAACCATAAGCTCCTTTGCGTCCTTGCCTCTGGCGTATGCCGAGAAAAGCTGGTTCATGGTGTTAGAGTGGTCTTTTCGTGTCTTGCCCTCGCCTATGCCCTTATCTTTAAGGCGGGACAGTGACGGCAGAACGTCAATGGGAGGTGTAACACCTCTTCTGTAAAGCTCACGGGAAAGAATAATCTGCCCTTCCGTAATGTACCCTGTAAGGTCGGGGATGGGATGAGTTTTGTCATCCTCGGGCATTGTTAAAATGGGTATCATTGTGATAGAACCCGTCTTGCCCTTCTGACGGCCGGCACGCTCATAGAGGGACGCAAGGTCAGTGTACATATATCCGGGGTAGCCTCGTCTGCCGGGAACTTCTTTTCGAGCCGCCGATATTTCACGAAGAGCGTCGGCGTAGTTTGTTATATCGGTAAGAATGACAAGCACGTGCATATCAAGATCAAAAGCAAGATACTCGGCGGCTGTCAGTGCCATTCTGGGTGTAGCTATTCGCTCGACTGCGGGGTCGTTTGCGAGGTTGGTGAACATTACCGTTCTGTCAATTGCGCCTGTCTCTTTGAATGACTCAACAAAGAAGTTGGCTTCTTCAAACGTAATGCCCATTGCGGCGAAAACAACGGCGAACTGCTCGTCTGTGCCTCTTACCTTTGCCTGTCTTGCTATCTGTGCGGCAAGCTGAGCGTGAGGAAGACCGGACGCCGAGAATATGGGCAGCTTCTGACCTCTTACAAGAGTGTTAAGTCCGTCAATTGCCGAAACACCCGTCTCGATAAACTCCTGCGGATAGCTTCTTGCCGCCGGGTTCATGGGAGTGCCGTTAACATTAAGACGCTTATCGGGGATAATATCGGGGCCGCCGTCTATCGGTCTGCCGAGACCGTCAAAAACACGGCCGAGCATATCACGGGACACGCCGAGCTCCATCTGTCTGCCGGTAAATCTGATTTTTGATGAAGAAAGGTTGATGCCGGCGGCGTTTTCGAACAGCTGAACAAGGGCGTTGGAGCCGTCAACCTCAAGCACTCTGCAGCGGCGTGTTTCACCGTTTGCAAGCTCGATTTCGCCGAGCTCCTCATATTTTACGCCTTCAACATCACGCACCAGCATAAGAGGGCCTGCTATTTCCTGCAAGGTTCTGTATTCCTTTGGCATCAGAATTCCTCCTTTTCGGCAATGACCTTTTTGATATCGTCATTAAGAGATTTTATAACATTATTGTACTGCTCGTCTATATCGCTTTCGAGAACATACTTAAATCTGCCTATCGCTTCCCTTGAAGGAATTGCGGCAAGCTTTTCAACGGACGCACCCTGCTTTAAGGCATCAACCGCACCGTCATAGTAGGCAAGCACCAGCTTCATCATAAGATTCTGCTTTTTAAGAGAAGAGTATGTGTCGACCTCGTGGAACGCCAGCTGATGCAAAAAGTCTTCACGGATGGATCTTGCGGCTTCCATCTTAAGTCTGTCGCCCGGGGAAAGGGCATCCATACCGACAAGCTTTACTA
>CAVFUV010000056.1:0-11242 GCA_963625735.1 bacterium | reverse complement strand
GTATGTATGTGGAGGAGAAAAACCGCAGCTGGTGCTCTTCATCTTCTGCCAACGATCAGAGAGCCGTCACCATCGAATGCGCCAGTGATACCTCTGAGCCATATGCATTTAAGGACGTGGTGTACAACAAGCTCGTAGAGCTTTGCACCGACATCTGTAAACGCAACGGCAAAACGAAACTGCTCTGGCTCGGCGACAAGGATAAGACACTCAATTACAGTCCTTCATCTGATGAGATGGTGCTGACCGTCCACAGGTGGTTTGCCAACAAAAGCTGTCCCGGCGACTGGATGTATGCCCGTATGGGTGATTTGGCATCCAAGGTCACGGCAGCACTCGGTGGCAGTGCAGACAGCACCACGACCACAACGACAACGCAGACCTCTGCGCTTTACCGAGTACGCAAGACCTGGGCAGACAGCAAGTCCCAGAAAGGCGCGTACAAGGTGCTGGCAAACGCAAAGAAGTGCGCCGATGCCAATCCCGGCTACAGCGTATTTGACAGCAGCGGCACAAAGGTTTATCCGACAGAAGCAGCATCAACCGGTAGTACGGCGGCTACTACGCCTTTCAAGGTCAAAATCAGCATTGCCAATCTGAACATCCGCAAAGGCCCCGGAACGAACTACGCCCGTACCGGAAAGTTCACCGGAACCGGCGTATTCACCATTACGGAAGTTCAGCCTGGTCAGGGCGCTGATGCCGGATGGGGACGGCTCAAGAGCGGCGCCGGTTGGGTTTCGCTCGACTATTGCACAAAGGTATAACTGAATAACGCTTGTTTTGCCCTCTGCGGATTTGTTTCCGTGGAGGGCTTATTTTTTTTGCTCTTTTTTTCGTTCAAGATGGCCATTTCCCTCCAGTGGATAGTGAGAGGAACCCCTCTCGGACTGGAGGACAATCTCATGACAAACGAGCAAAGAGAAAAGATAACGGCCCTGCGGCATCAGGGCTTTGGATATACGGCCATCGCCAACAGCATCGGACTGTCAAAGGACAGCGTCAAAGCATATTGTCGATCCCACGGCCTCGCCGGTGAGAAGGCAGAGCGCCACAGCCTTGCGGAGGTTCCCACGCAGCTTTGCCTGAACTGCGGCAAAACGCTGATACAGTTCCCCGGACGGAAACAGAAGAAGTTCTGCTGCCCGGAGTGCCGGACGGCATGGTGGAACGCTCATCCGGAGGCCGTAAAGCAGAAGGCCGTTTATACCTTTAGTTGTCCGGAGTGTGGGAAAGAGTTCACTGCCTACGGAAACGCAAAGCGCAAATACTGCTCCCACGACTGCTATATTGCGGCCCGGTTCAAAGGCGGTGATGCCTGATGAGCAAGGAGAAACTCCACAACGATATGCTTTATCACGCAGCTATTTCAATGGCGAAATCCATGCTCGAAAAGGGCTTGATCACCGAGGAGGAATACGCTGAAATTGATACGATCCTGCTCGAAAAATACCAACCATATTTGGGTACATTATTATCGGAAAATGCTTGATATTCCGGCCTTTTAGAGTGATATATAGACACTACCGGAAGGAGGAATTTCATTGAAAACAGTAGAGAAAATCGAGCGAAAACTGCCGGTTCTGAAAGCAAGAAAGCGAGTCGCTGCCTACGCCAGAGTGTCGATGGAATCCGAGCGGATGCAGCACTCGCTTTCTGCACAGGTGAGCTACTACAGCGCACTGATTCAGAAGAACCCAGAATGGGAATACGCTGGCGTTTTTGCGGATTACGGGATCTCCGGCACCGGCACCAAAAAACGTGATGAGTTCAACCGCATGCTGGCTGAGTGTGAAGCCGGAAACATCGACATCATCCTCACCAAGTCGATCCAGCGTTTTGCGAGGAACACCGTGGACCTTTTAAACACGGTCCGGCACCTGAAGGACCTCGGCATTGAGGTGCGCTTCGAGAAGGAAAACATCAATTCCTTGAGCGGCGACGGAGAGCTGATGCTTTCCATCCTTGCTTCCTTCGCACAGGAAGAGAGCCGCAGCATTTCCGAGAATGTGCGCTGGGCCACGATCAAGCGGTTCAAGCAGGGCATCCCCAACGGCAAGTTCAGTATTTTCGGATATGAGTGGCAAGACGACAAGCTGGTCATCATACCGGAGGAAGCTGAGATCATCCGCTGGATGTACGCAGAATACATGAAAGGTGCATCCCGAATCGAAATCGGCAGGGCCTTGATGGACCGAGGCATTTATACCCGGCAGGGAAAGCCGTGGGTGGATTCCAATGTAAAAGTCATCCTGACGAACATCACCTACACTGGGAACATGCTTTTCCAGAAGGAATACTGCGAAGACCCGATCACCAAGCACCGGAGGAAGAATTATGGTGAGATGCCACAGTATTTCGTCGAGGACACCCACGAGGCGATTATCCCGATGGACGAATGGCAAGCGGTACAGGCCGAGTTCAAGCGCAGACGGGACCTTGGCCCATTCGGAAACAAGTCGCTGAAGCTCTCGGCTTTCTCCACCAAGATCACCTGTGGCTGCTGCGGCAAGCACTATCGCCACAGCGGAAAACGGAACACCGCCGGTGAGGTTTACTACATCTGGACCTGCCAGACAAAAAGCCAGAAAGGTGCGTCGGCTTGCCCCTCGAAGAACATCCCGGAGAAGATGCTACAGAATGCCGCTGCCGAGGTGCTGGGCCTTGACGAGTTTGATGAGGATGCTTTCAGCCAGCAAATCGAAGAGGTCATTGTCATCGGAGACGACATCTTGACCTTCCGCTTTTACGACGGCCACGAGGTTACCACCAAATGGCAGTCCACAGCTAAAACCGACTGGTGGACGGACGAACGCAGAAAGCTCTGGGGAGAACGGCACAGGCGCAAGGACACCAATCCGAACCGGAATGCCTTCTACGAGTTCACCGGATTTATCAAATGCGGCTGCTGTGGTGCCAATTACCGCTGCCAATCCGGAAAGCGCAAGGACGGCACCCCGACACGGTCTTGGTATTGCACCGGCCCACGTTCCGAATGTCAGAATCCGGCTATCCGGGACGAGACCATGAAGCAGCTGGTGACCGAGGTTCTTGGCCTTGATGAGTTCGACGAGGCTACGATGGACGCCCAGATTGAAAGCGCAACGATCCTCGACCACACGATCACGTTCCATTTCAGAGACGGCCACACCGAATCCAGAGACTTTTTGGATAAGCGGCACGGCACCCCTTGGACCGAGGAACGGCGGGAAAAAGCAAAAGAATCCATGAAGGCCGCTTGGACAGACGAGCGCAGGGAGGCAATGAGTGAAAGAATCAAGAAAATAAGGAGCGAAAAGAAATGGCCAAATCCGTAACCACGATACCGGCGACGCTGTCACGCTTCACGGCGGCACCGATCAACAGCACCAAGAAGCGACGTGTGGCGGCCTACGCTCGTGTCAGCACCGACAACGAGGAGCAGCTGACCAGTTACGAAGCGCAGATTGACTACTACACGAATTACATCAATGGCCGGGATGATTGGGAGTTCGTCGGGGTATATCCTGACGAAGGCATCACCGGTACCAATACCAAAAAGCGTGAGCAGTTCAGGCGGATGGTAGCAGATGCCCTTGACGGTAAGATCGATCTGATTATCACGAAGTCGGTCAGCCGCTTTGCCAGAAACACGGTCGACAGCCTGACTACCATCCGGAAGCTCAAGGAGCACAACGTCGAGGTCTATTTTGAGAAGAAGTATATCGCAAGAAGCGACTATGCGGAAATTCTGCCTGTTTATCAGAAGACAGCGGATTTTTTCGGCGTACTTATCGACAGCGGCACTGTTGATGCTTACGCGAAAAGAAACGGTCTTTCATCGAAAATCATCAAAGACACGGTAGACAGATCCGACTTATGAAGGCACACACTATTCACAGTATATAACAGCAGAGCAACTGCAAAAGCTGTATACACACCTTACTAAATAGCACGGGATGCGGACATCAATAACAAAGTGCATCCCTGCAGAAGGGAGATATTTTATGCTCAGGGAATTTTGCGGACTTTCCGTTCGGGTCATTAAAAGCGACCGCAAAACGGTTGCAGTTCAGCTAAGGCCGAATGAAATTATCGTGCGGGGTCCGAAAAATATAACCGAAAAAGATGTTGACGCCGTACTTGTCAAAGACAGAGAATGGATAGAAAAGCACAAAAAAATTATGGCGGAACAGACTCGGGAGCTTGATAAAATTCAGAGTCTTACACCGGAGGAAATACGGCAGTTAGCCGACAAAGCGCTGAAGGTTATCCCCGAAAAGGTTCGGCATTACGCTCCGATTGTGGGCGTAACATACGGCAGAATTACCATACGAAATCAGCGTACATGCTGGGGCAGCTGTTCGTCTAAGGGCAATCTTAACTTCAACTGCCTTCTGATGCTCGCTCCCGATGATGTAATCGACAGCGTTGTTGTGCATGAGCTCTGTCACAGAAAACAGCAGAATCACTCAAAGGCGTTTTATGACGAGGTTTATCGTGTTTTCCCCGATTATGATCGATGCAAAAACTGGCTTAAAGAAAACGGCATGTTTTTGATGAAACGACTGCCGTAAAGGAGAAAAAATATGACAGATGTAGTTGCCGCCCTTATATGGGACAATGATAAATTTATGATATGCAAACGTCCCGAAAACAAGAAAAGAGGGCTTTTGTGGGAGTTTGTCGGCGGAAAGGTCGAACCGGGAGAAACAAAGCAGCAGGCGCTTATTCGCGAATGCAGAGAAGAACTCGACATAACGGTCGAGGTCGGCGATGTGTTTACCGAGGTCGTTCACGAATACCCCGATATCACAATAACACTGACACTGTTTAACGCGAAAATCGCAGAAGAAACACCGAAGCTTCTGGAGCATCTCGATCTCAAGTGGATTACTCCCGCCGAAATTCCGCAGTACGACTTCTGTCCGGCGGATACGGATATATTAAAACAGATAATCAAGCTTAGAGGATAACAAAAAAAGCCGACTGTGTCGGCTTTTTTCAATGCAGAATATTGAATGCATAATGCACAATTAAGGAAAACGATGTGCGTTTTGAATTATAAAGCTCCACAGAAATGACAGAAATTTTATGCTTAAAGCGTCTGACAATCCGCGAAGCTATATAAATCAAGTCCACCGGATTTCCTTAGTCACCGTATATACTGAATACCGGCCACCGGCCACTATTTTCAATGCAGAATGTAGAATGCCTAATGCACAATTAAGGAAAACAGTGTGCATTTTGAATTATAAAGTTCCGCAGAAATGACAGAACTTTTATGCTTAAAGCGTCTGACAATCCGCGAAGCTGTATAAATCAAGTCCACCGGACTTCCTTAGTCACCGGCCACCGGCCACTGAATACTGACCACTAAACCCAATTGTTAATTATTAATTGTCAATTGTTAATTGTTCATAATGTATTCATCCATCGCCTTTGCCGCAGTCTTGCCCGCACCCATAGCGAGTATAACGGTTGCGGCACCTGTTACGGCATCACCTCCGGCAAAAACACCGGGGCGGGATGTAAGTCCTGTTTCATCGGCGACAATGCATCCGTGGCTGTTTGTTTCAAGTTCCGGAGTGGTTGTGCGGATAAGGGGGTTCGGCGAAGTGCCTATCGACATGATGACACAGTCAACATCGATTGTATGCTCACTGCCCTCTTTGGCGACGGGTCTTCTTCTGCCGGAAGCGTCGGGCTCGCCGAGCTCCATATCGATCACCTTTATGCCGCATACGGACTTATTCTCATCACCGAGAATTTCAACGGGATTGGTAAGAAGAGTAAAGATAATACCCTCTTCTTTAGCGTGATGAACCTCCTCTTTTCTTGCGGGGAGCTCCTCTTCGCCGCGGCGGTATATGATATAAACCTTCTCCGCGCCGAGTCTCTTTGCGCAGCGTGCGGCATCCATTGCAACGTTGCCGCCGCCGACAACGGCTACATTTGTGCTGTGCTTGATGGGAGTTGTCGAATCGGGCTTATAAGCCTTCATAAGGTTTGTTCTGGTCAAAAATTCATTTGCGGAATAAACACCCTTGAGGTTTTCGCCGGGGATATTCATAAATCTGGGAAGACCCGCACCCGAGCCGATAAATACGGACTCAAAACCGTACTCGTCAAACAGCTCGTCAACACTCAGTGTCTTGCCTATAACAAAATCGGTGTCGATTTTTACGCCGAGATTTTTAAGCTCGTCAATTTCTTTCTGAACAATTGTTTTCGGAAGTCTGAACTCCGGAATGCCGTAGGACAGAACACCGCCGGCAAGGT
The DNA here is from genome assembly GCA_963625735.1 of bacterium. Lineage (GTDB taxonomy): Bacteria > Bacillota > Clostridia > Oscillospirales > Acutalibacteraceae > RUG806. The sequence continues at coordinate 4,981 of CAVFUV010000056.1, read as the reverse complement.
GGAGAGCCTCAAAAATCGTGACTTCATACCCCTTTTTGGCAAGATCGCCTGCACATGTAAGGCCTGCGGGACCCGCACCGATAACGGCAACCTTATGGCCGTTTGATTCGGGCTTTACGGGCTTTTCGGTTGAGTTGTTCATATGCCAATCGGCGACAAAACGCTCAAGTCTGCCGATAGCAACCGGTTCGCCCTTTATGCCGCGAACGCACTTTGACTCGCACTGCGACTCCTGCGGACATACACGGCCGCATACAGCCGGAAGAGATGATGATTTTGAAAGGATTTTGTATGCGCCTTCAAGATCCTCTTCTCTGATTTTTGCGATAAAAGCGGGGATATCAATTGCAACGGGGCAGCCGCCGACACAGGGTTTATTCTTGCAGTTAAGGCAGCGGTTTGCTTCATCCAGAGCCTGTTCATATGTGTAGCCGAGAGCGACCTCTTTGAAGTTTTTGTTTCTGACATTGGGATCCTGCTCGGGCATGGGATTTTTCTTAAGTGACATATTGGGCATTATTCCTCGACCTCCTTTTTGAAGAGATTGCATGTCTCTTCGTAAGCGTGTCTTTCGAAGTCCTTATACATTGCGCCTCTTGAAAGAGCCTCATCGAAATCGACAAGATGACCGTCAAAGTCAGGTCCGTCAACGCAGGCGAATTTTGTTTCACCGCCGACGGTAAGACGACAGCCGCCGCACATTCCCGTGCCGTCGATCATAATGGGGTTCATGCTTACAATCGTTTTTATGTCATACTTCTTAGTAAGCTGGCATACGAACTTCATCATTATAACGGGGCCGATTGCGATAACTTCGTCATATTTCTCACCTGCGAGAATCTGTTCTTCAAGCAGGTTTGTAACAAGAGCCTTTTTGCCGTAGGAGCCGTCATCCGTGCCGATATAGAGATTTGTGCAAGCCGCACGGAATTCATCCTCAAGAATAACAAGATCCTTGTTTCTGAAGCCGACGATAAGGTCAACCTTGGTGCCGAGATTGTGAAGCTTCTTTGCTATCGGATAAGCAATGGCAGTGCCGACACCGCCGCCGACAACAGCGACATTCTTAAGCCCCTCTGTGTGCGTGGGAACGCCGAGAGGACCTACGAAATCGGCAAGAAAACCGCCTTCGTTCTTTTCATCAAGCTTTTTTGTAGTTGCGCCGACAATCTGGAATATGATTGTAACGGTGCCTGCCTCTCTGTCGAAATCGGCAATTGTGAGAGGGATGCGTTCACCGTCCTCGTCAACTCTGAGAATGATAAACTGACCGGGCTCTGCCTTTTTCGCTACAAAGGGAGCGTCAATTAACATGAGAGTTACGGTGGGGTTAAGACGCTGTTTTTTGACTATTTTGTACATAAAAACACCTGTTCTCTTGTATAAATTTCCAAACAGCAATGGTATCACTTTTACGTGTGAAATTCAAGAAAATAAAGTGTTTTTTTTGTCCGATTTTCGCAAATTTTTAATATTCGGAGCTTTCGTCAAAATATCCTATTCTGACATCATATTTTCATATACTTTAACCATAAAAATAATTATTTCACACCGCAAAATTTGTACTTGACAATGCGTATATTATAATGCGAAAATATATAATATAGGGTGGAGTTTGGAGTTTGGAGAGTGGAGTTATAAAAAGGAGCAAGGAGTAAAGAGCATTTTGCTTTGCAAAAGGCAGAGCTTACAATCCAAGGCACGCAGTGCCTTCCTTAGTCCCCGGCCCCCGGCCCCTGACTCCCGGTCCCTTGACCCGGTTCCCGACACCCGACCCCTAATTTCCTTTATAAGGAGTGGTATGAAAATGCAGAAAATATTAGTCGTAGTCGATATGCAAAACGATTTTATTGACGGCTCACTCGGCACAAAAGAAGCTGTGGAGATTGTACCGAGCGTGAAAGAAAAAATTGAAAATTTTGACGGCAGGGTAATTTTCACCCGTGACACGCATTTTGATAATTACCTTGAAACACAGGAGGGTACGCTTCTCCCTGTAAAGCACTGCATAAAGGACACGGACGGCTGGCGGATTCGCTCGGAGCTTGACACACTTCGAAAAACTGAGGCTGTTGACAAGCCGACCTTCGGTTCTGTCGTGCTCGTAAAAAAGCTTGTCGAAGAAAATGAAAAAGAGCCGATTGAAAGCGTTACGCTTATAGGTCTTTGCACCGATATCTGCGTAATTTCAAACGCACTTCTCATAAAAGCGTTTCTGCCCGAAGTTCCGATTATCGTTGACGCCAAATGCTGTGCCGGTGTAACGCCCGACTCACACAAAAACGCCCTTAACGCAATGAAAACGTGTCAGATAAAGGTTGAAAATGAGTAACAAAATCGACAATTCGGATTGTCACAGATACGACGACATAATAAATCTTGAAGCACCGACTTCCGCAAATCACCCACGCATGCCGAGGCTCTCGAGGGCGGCACAGTTCGCGCCGTTTTCGGCTCTGACAGGCCATGACGAACTGATTGACGAGACGGCACGCTTTGTCGACAGAAAAATAATTCTCGATGACAGCGAAATAGCGGTGCTCAGCGACCGACTGAGCCGTCTGTCACAGATGCTCCAAAATGAACCCGAGGTTTCCGTTACATATTTTGTTCCGGATGACAGAAAGTCCGGCGGAAAATATGTCACGCACACGGGGACGGTAAAGAAAATCGATGCGATTGAACACAGAATCGTATTTGCGGATAACGTAGATATAAGAATTGATGATATAATCGGGTTGGGCGGAAGGATTTTTGACAATTAAGAATTAAGAATGTCGGAAGTCCTGCGGACTTGGATTATATAGCTTCGCAGACTTTTAGTCCTATATTTTTTGATAACTTAATCTTTTACGTAGCTTATACAATCCAAAACGCGTTAGCGTTTTCCTTTATTGTGCATTCTACATTGTGCATTCTACATTATAAAAAAAATGTCGGGACTTATATTCCCGGCTTGGTTATAAGGAGAATTTTCATGAACAAAAAATACAGCTTTTGGTTTATTGTAGGTTCACAGACGCTTTACGGTGACGATGTTCTGAAGACGGTTGCCGCACGAGCGGAGGAGATGGCACAGAAGCTCACTGCCGTGCTCCCCTATCCTGTCATATATAAAGTTACGGCAAAGTCCTCCGCCGAGATAAACAAAACCGTAAAGGAAGCGAATTTTGACGACGGCTGCGCCGGTGTCATTACATGGTGTCACACGTTCAGTCCGTCAAAAATGTGGATAAACGGCATTGACGCACTGCAAAAGCCGTGGCTTCATTTCGCTACGCAGTACAACAGAGAAATTCCGAACGAAGAAATCGATATGGACTTCATGAACCTCAATCAGGCGGCGCACGGCGACAGAGAGCACGGCTTCATCGGTGCAAGACTCAGAAAGCCCAGAAAAATAATCGCGGGCTACTGGCAGGACGAAAAAGTCCTGAAGCGTATAGGCGACTGGATGAAAACAGCCGTCGGCGTTGCGGTATCACGCCAAATGAAGGTCATGCGTTTCGGTGACAACATGCGTGATGTGGCAGTCACCGAGGGCGACAAGGTTGAAGTTCAGAAAAAACTCGGCTGGGAAGTCAACACATGGGCTGTCGGTGATCTCGTAAAAGAAATGAACGCCGTAACGAACGAAGAAATCGACGCTCTTATGTCCGTATACAAAGACAGCTACGATTTTGCCACAGACAATATTGACTCCGTCCGATATCAGGCGAAAGAGGAAATCGCAATAAAGAAAATGCTCGACAGAGAAGGCTGCACGGCGTTTTCGAATACATTCCAGGATCTTTACGGCATGGAGCAGCTCCCGGGGCTTGCTTCACAGCATCTTATGTCGCTCGGCTACGGCTTCGGAGGTGAAGGCGACTGGAAGGTTGCCGCAATGACCGCCATAATGAAGGCAATGGGCGAAAACGGCAACGGTTCGTCCGCTTTCATGGAGGACTATACATACAATCTTGTCGAGGGCAAGGAGTACAGCCTCGGTGCTCATATGCTTGAGGTCTGCCCCTCTCTGGCGGCTGACAGACCGAGAATAGAAGTGCATCCGCTGGGAATAGGCATGAACGAAAAAGACCCCGCGCGCCTTGTTTTTGAAGGCAAAGCGGGCAAGGCGGTTGTCGCAAGTCTTGTTGATATGGGCGGCAGACTTCGCCTTATAGTGCAGGATATTGAGGCGGTAAAGCCCATTCTGCCAATGCCGAACCTCCCGGTTGCACGTGTAATGTGGAAGGCAATGCCCGACCTTACGACAGGTGTTGAATGCTGGATTACGGCGGGCGGCGCACATCACACGGTGCTGTCGTATGACGTAAGTGCCGAGATGCTTCACGACTTTGCTAAAATAATGGATATTGAATTTGTTCATATTACAAAGGATACAACAGTGGAAGGTCTGGAGAAGGAATTGTTTTTGAATGAGCTGGCGTGGAAGCTTAAGTAGTTAGCAAGGAGCGGTAAGAAAGGGACCGGGGACCGGGGGTCGGAGACCGGTGACTGCGAGAAGAGTGGAGTGTGGAGAGTGGAGTGTGGAGAGTGGAGTGTGGAGTGGGTGAGGAAGACACGAAGTGTCTTGGAATTATAAAGCTTCGCTAATTGTTACATTATCGAAAAATACAGTACTTTTATGAAAATACATCAGTTTAAAGGAGAAGGAAAATGGATTTAAGGAAAACGGCACTCGGAATTGAGTTCGGTTCAACTCGAATTAAGGCGGTGCTTCTTGACGAAAAATACACGCCCATTGCTTCGGGCAGCTTTACATGGGAAAACAGTCTTTTTGACGGCGTTTGGACATATGAGCTGTCGGATGCCGAAAAGGGGCTTCAGACATGCTTTGCGGAACTGAAAAAAGACTTTGAAGAGAAATTTTCGCAGAAGCTGACCGCAGTCGGCGTTATCGGCATTTCTGGTATGATGCACGGCTATCTGCCCTTTGATAAAGACTTTAAGCAGCTCGCGCGTTTTCGCACATGGA